>JAZLDV010000072.1:0-28630 GCA_045614925.1 Coprobacillaceae bacterium
GAAGGAGCAAAAGTCGCAATCAGCTTATCAAAATGTTTACAAGGCATTGATGAGTTATCTATTCATTATTCACTTATAAAGATACAAGATATAATGATTGCTGTTATACCTGGAGAACTATTTAGTACTTTAGGCAGACAATTAAAAGATAATAAAATTGAAGTATTTGGATATGGAAATGGATATTATTTATATATTGGTGACTCTCATGCTTATGAATCTGGTTATTATGAAGCAATGAGTTCGATATTCGAAAAAGGTGCAGGAGAACTTTTAGTTAATGATATTATAGAAAAAGCAAAAGAGTGGTAAATCATATTTACCACTCTTTTAATAAACTAAAATAACTGTTATTCACTAGATTCTACTTTTAATATATTATAATTATATTTCTTTAGCATATATACATATGCTATTAAGGATACTATGCTATCAAATATATTTCCTATTCCAAATAATATCGCAATAGACAATAATGTTGGATTAAAAATATTTGTTATATAAAGTATAAATGCAATTCCATAATAGATTGTATTTGTCACTACTGATTCAAATAACATATACTGTGTTTTTCCTAAGCCGTAAAATGAAGCATCAAAAATATTCTGAAATGCATAGAATACATAAAATCCAACAAGTACACATACTAGTTCAAACAATTTTTCTACATCATTGAATCCTAATATATAAATCATAAAAGGTTTCCATAAAGGGATTGTCACAAACCATAAGATTATAATAAACAATGTTATAGCTAAATAGCCTAATGTATTCTTTTCAATATTTTTATGATCTATAGAGACTTCCTGTTTTATCAGTTCCCCTAACTGCAAAATAGGAAGCAATAACCATCCCCATATAAAATTATTAGCAACCCAATATGTTCCCTGTTCACTTACTACATTTACCATTCTTGAAATCATAACCATATAAGCAACATTTCTTACTAATGATTCTATTCCTGATAAACTTCCTACTTTTCCGTATTCTTTTATCCACGTATAGTCTGCTTTGCTTTTTGAACAAATATGAATATGTTCTTTTTCTAACATCAATAATGCTGCAAACAACAAAATACTATTCACAATAATATTAGAATATCCTATACCATTGACTCCTAAGTTGAATGAAAACGATAATCCAGACACTAAAAACATATCACATAATAAACTTAATATTAATCTTACAAAAGTAAATATATAGAGATATCGACTTTTATTGATAACGACTAAACCTACTAATAAAAATTGTACAAGTACTCCAAATAAATTTGCAATACTTTCTATTCTTATATAAGAAACAGATGCATCTAATATTGTTGTATCAGTAGCCATGAATAGTAATAATTGTTTTGTGAAAACAATTATTACTATAGATAACATCATATAAATAATAAATGTTAAACTTAACCCTGTCTTCATTCTATTTTCAAATTCATTTCTATCTTCTTTAACTTTTCCAATGAAATAAAACAAAGGCAATATAATCGCTTCATTCATTATTTCATATATAAGATTAACCCATGATAATTGTCCTGCAATAGAATAAGACCATTCCCCGGGAAATTGACCTAACAAAAAGACTCTTAATGTTGTATAAAGTGATGGACATAATCCTAAAATAATTAGAGATACAAATAATTTATAGTTTATATTGTTAAATGATATTTTTAATCTATTCATAATAATTTAACTACCCCTTCTTTATAAAAAAAGGCATATTCTAAGAATATACCTTTCATTATTCTATCTGTGTTTAATTGTAATCCTTAATATATCGTTTTCAGTTTTCATCCATTTTCCTTCTACAGTCCCAAAATGATATAATGTATTGTTATCATAAACACTAAAGTATTCCACATACCAATGATCACTATCAGGTGTATATAAGTCAAAAGATGCTAAATTACTTTTCTTAATTGGTTTTTCTAACTTGCAGATAAAAGTGTCTAAATCATTTCTTTCAAAGTTATTCGTCCAGTTTTTATCTAATATAATTTCAAAATCATCTGGCTGACCTTTGTCATAATAATTAACTTTTAAGATAACTTTATTATCAGTACCAGCTAAGAATACATCTTTAGTTTTAATCTTAACTAAGATTTTTTCAATAACTGCATTTTCTTCTAACTCTGTTAATTTTTCAAGTTGCCCTTCATCTGAAAGAGACAAGAATACATTCGTTGATGATGTGATTACTTTATCTATTGTTTCATTACATATACAAATATGTGTTTCGGCATCAAATATTTGTATATATTTTAATTTCCAGTCATCATCTCCTGATTTACATATACTAAAATATTTAATTTCTTCTAGATAAACAGGTTTGTCTAAAGTTAATTCATATGTATCTAAGTCTCCTGCTTCAAAATCATTATAGTTTGACTTGTCTAATAAAAATTCTTTAGATGTATTATTAGTAAATACAACGCTCAATTTCACATCATTATCTGTACCTGAATATGTATCACCTGATGTCTTAATCGTTACTTTTAGTTTAGAAATACTATTGATAACATTAGAATTCGTATATAAATCAGATACATTATCGAATAATAACATTTGTAAAATTGTATTTGCAGATAATATAGTTTTATTACTTCTTGCTAGAATAACTTCTGTTCTTTCATCAACAATTGTTAAATGACTATAAATCCATTTATCTTTAGATAAATGTTTAATTTTAAATGATGCTATTTCATTAAGCGCTATTGAACAAGGAAGATTTAATGAGAATATATCTAACCTATTTGCCCTAAAGTTCTTTCTTGCATTTGCAAGAGGCATTACAATTTCTTTATTATTCTTTCTTGCAATGACTAGATAAACATCTCTGCTATTATTAGGACTTTCTTTTGCTGTTTTTACAATAACTCTTAGTTTTTGTATAGATGGGGAGAACATTGTTTGTTTAAATCTTTCATTAGAACCATATTTTTCAAAAATACCATTTACATTTTCTGCACCCATTAAGCATAACTTACTCATAACAAATCCTTGATAGAACGGTAAGAATGTAATCGTATTTCCATCTGTTGTTCTTCCTAAATTTCCCCATTCTTCTTCTAATTTGTTTGATAAATCGAATGTGAAATCTTGAAATAATATTGGATTACTAATTAAATGTGCTGGAGATAAAAATTCTTTTTTTGCTATATCTATCGCATCATCATAATCTTTTAAACTATCTATTTTTTCTTTTTCCAAAATTGTACTTAAAGCTAATTTTACAAATGGAAACGCCATTTCTTTTAACTCATCTTTAATAATTTTTTCAAGTATATAGAAGAATATATCAAGAATAGGTAATCTAATTCCAAATGTATCACAAAAATCTTTAACAACTTTTATAAATTTAACAATATCTAATATAGATGTATTTTGTGTACAATAATCTAAAATAAATTCAAATAATTCTGGTTTAATTTCATCAAGCGCCACTTTAGAACCTAAAGTAATTGATTTATTTGTTGTACTTTCCCATAGTTTAAACCATTCAAAAATTAATCTATCCATTCTAGCAATATCATCATCTACTTTTTGAGTTGTACTTGCAAATTCTTCTAAGTCTAAAAGATCTATATTTTCTTTTGATTTATAATAATTATCTAAACTCTTCTTTCTATAATCTTCTGAATAATTGACATAAGCTTTTAAGAAATTTAAATCTGATAATTCAAAATGATTTGGATTATCCCCTGTTATTGTAGAAGCTTTCCCTAATGCATCGACTGTTGCAAAACAACTTCTTAAATACTCTACTGGTATTTCAATCGTACTTTCTAATTCAACCCATGCTCTTTTATTAATCGCTCTTAAATTATCAAAAATCACTTTATCCATATACGACTCTAAAACAAAATGTCTTACGATAATAAACATATCTTTCAATGCTTCATCATTTTTTTTCTGTTTAAATTTTGTTAAAATTCCTTTAATCTCAGGGAACCATCCTCCTGAATATTTATTCACATATCCATGAGTAAACATATCCCCAGCATAATGCACCATAAATCCCAAATAAAATGCCATAGCTTGTTTCGTTTCTTCATAATCTGGTGCCATAGTACATAATTCATTGTACATCAATTCTAGCCATTTTCCTGAATCAGTGGGATGAATAATCATTTGTCCTACAATCATATCTGGAAAAAAGTCCGGTCCTACTGCTCCTCCTCTAAAATATGTAGGATATTTTAAAATAGCATCTCTAACCATTCCTGGAACATCATATTTTTCCATTTTTCCATTATTATCAATAATAAAAGAACCTTTTGTTTTTAATTCTTCTATTATCAAATTTGCCATATAAATATGTCCTTTACTCTTCATTTCCATCACCTACTTTCTTTCTTATTTCACTTAGAGGTTTTCTACCAATTGAAGTTGCTGGTTTTTTTATAGGTTTATTCACAGGTCTTGATGGTCTTGGTCTAGGAATTTCACTCTTTGGTTCTTCTAGTTTTAATACTGCTTTTAAGAAATTTTCTCTCACATTATTATCTGACCAAAATGGTGAATGTGGGTGTTCCCATTGTTTAACTTGTGTAGGGTTTTCTTTTAATTCTTTTCCATTATTATCAAATCCTACACCATCCAAACTAAACATATAACTTATTACACGAGGATCTATAGGATTTAACACTACATTGTCTTCTTGCATATCGTTTTTATTAATTAAGATGACTTTTCCTTTCATTATATCGATAAACGCTTCTACAAAATATTTAATATGTCTTATTTGAGTATAAACCGGACTACTTCCAAATTTTATCTTTTCCGTTTTATTAACTGTAAAATAAAATGTTATCCCCTTTTGCAATCTATGTATCGAAATACATTTATCACCAAATTTTTTGACCTTACTTTGCATTAATGCAAAGTCTCTTTTACATTCATCTATTGATGTATATTCAACAGATGTAAAATATGTGACTTGATTTCTCCCTGCAACAACATAATAATATGTATTTTTGGCAGTATTTCTTTTTATATATGCCACATTATATCGTATTCTCATACTTCCACCTTCTTTCTAAAAAATAAATAATTATATATATAATTTTATCATGTATATATATTTATTCAAGGAATTGCTTAATTTCAAAAAAAATATTGTTTAGTTATCATTACAATTGTACAATACTTTTGTAAGGAGGAATGTTTATGCTTACTTATGATGAAATCACTAAAAACGAAGCAATTCAGACATATATTATTAGAGCAGACAAATCGCTTGAAGCATTAGGCTATACTGAGCATAGTTTTGCACATGTAACTCATGTTGCCAAAACTGCTGGTTATATATTAGAAACTTTAGGATATGATGATAGAATTGTAGAACTTGCTAAAATAGCAGGATACTTACATGATATTGGTAATCTAGTAAATAGAAAGGATCATGCTCAATCTGGAGCAGTAATGGCATGGAGCATATTAAATGATATGGGATGTGACGCAGCAGAAGTTGCAACTATTGTAACTGCAATTGGAAATCATGATGAAGGTGCTGGTGTTCCTGTCAATACTGTTGCTGCTGCTATGATTCTTGCTGATAAAGCAGATGTTAGAAGATCTAGAGTTAGAAATAATGATATCTCTAAATTTGATATTCATGATAGAGTGAATTATTCTGTTACAAAATCTATTTTAAAGATTAATCAGGAAAAAAGTATTGTGAAACTAAAATTAACTGTTGATACAAAGTTTGGTTCAGTTATGGATTATTTTGAAATCTTTATGACTAGAATGATATTATGTAGAAAAGCAGCTGAAAAATTAGGATTAGAATTTAAACTAATTATTAATGAACAACAATTGATATAGAAAAAAAGACGATAATTTTTATCGTCTTTTTATGTTCTTATTTATTTCTTTGTTTCATTTGTGGGAATAAGATAACTTCTTGGATTGATTCTTGACCAGTTAATAACATAACTAATCTGTCAATTCCCATACCCATACCACCTGTTGGAGCTAAACCATATTCTAATGCTTCTACATAGTCTAAATCCATTTCGTTTGCTTCATCATTACCTAATTCTTTTTCTTTTAATTGGTTAGCGAATCTTTCATATTGGTCAATTGGATCATTTAATTCTGTAAATGCATTTGCATATTCATTTCCACAGATAAATAACTCAAATCTTTGAGTGAAACGTGGATCTGATAAATCTTTTTTAGCTAATGGCGAAATTTCAATTGGATGTCCACATACAAATGTAGGATCAATTAATGTTTCTTCTACATATTTTTCAAAGAATGCATTGATAATATGTCCATATTGGAAGTGAGGTTCTACTTCAATATGATGTTCATTAGCTAATTCTAATGCTTGTTCAAAGCTCATATGTTCTTTAAAATCAATTCCTGTTTTTTCTTTAATTGCATCAACCATAGTAATACGTTTGAATCCAGGTGCTAAAGAAATATTATGTCCTCTATATTCTAAATCATATGTTCCACATACTTCCATAGCGGCATTGGAAATAATACCTTCAGTTAAGTCCATCATTCCTTCGATATCACTAAATGCTTTATAAACTTCGATAGTTGTAAATTCAGGGTTATGAGTTCTATCCATACCTTCATTTCTAAATAATCTACCAATTTCATAAACTGCATCCATACCACCAACAATTAATCTTTTTAATGGTAATTCAGTTGCAATTCTTAAATAGAATGGCATATCTAATGTATTATGATGAGTACAGAATGGTCTTGCAGATGCTCCACCTAAGATTGGATTTAATACTGGAGTTTCTACTTCTACATATCCTCTGCTATCTAAATAATTTTGAATAGATCTGATAATTCTTGGTCTAGCAAAAGCAATTCTTCTTGCTTCTTCATTCATGATTAAGTCAACATATCTTCTTCTATATCTTTCTTCAACATCACTTAAACCATGATATTTTTCTGGTAATGGACGTAAAGCTTTTGTTAAGTGAGTATATTTTGTTGCTTTAACTGATAATTCACCTGTATTTGTTACGAATACTAATCCATCAATACCAACGATATCTCCGATATCACCTTTAGTTAATACTTCATAAGCATCATCACCGATTAAGTCTTTTCTTACATAAATTTGAATTTGACCATCTCTATCTTGAATGTGCATGAAGCATACTTTACCTTTACGACGTTTAGTCATAATTCTTCCTGCAACTTTAACTTCTACAGCCATTTCTTCTAACTCTTCATGAGTTTTACCTTTATATTGTTCTTTGATTTCTGATGAGAAATGTGTAATATCAAATCTTTGTCCAAATGGATCAATTCCTCTTTCTCTTAAGAAATCTAATTTTTCTCTTCTAACTAATTCTTGTTCACTAAATTTTCTTTCTTCCATTGTTATTCTCCTTTCCATATAAAAAACTCCCATCCGCAAGGGACGAGAGTTATCATCGTGGTACCACCCTAGTTTATTGTTGTATCACTACAACAACCTTTTCAACTCCTATCAGAGTCTAGCCTGTAACGCGGCATACGTTATTTTATCACTTTTTGATCCAAAATACGGCTCCTAGTCTTTATTCACTATCTCTCCATGATCCATTTCCACCCTCAGGACTCTCTTTACATTTTGTATATAGCTACTTCTCTATTCATTGCCTTTTTCTATTTACGTCGTAATTATAATCATAATAATTGTTGATGTCAACTGCAAATTTTAATCATTTAAAAAATTCACAGCTCTTTCAAAAGCCTCTTTATCTCCTGTATGAAGATATTCTCTATAAGCTTCTAAAATTGTTTCTAATTCATCATATGTATTAATTTTAGATAACTGATTTTTAACAACTGCTGCACTCTTTAGTCCTTTAATATACCATGGTGCATGTCCTCTCATTTGTCTAATTGCACTCTTATGTCCTTCTACTGGAATAAGATCTCTAGCATGTAATAAACATTGATCAATCTTTTCATCTGCAGTCGGTTCATCTAATAAAATACCATGTTCAACATATTCTACCATCTGTTTAATAACCCAAGGATTTCCCAATGCTGCACGTCCAACCATAACAGCATCACATCCTGTTTCATCTAACATTCTTTTAGCATCTAAAGCTGTTCTTACATCACCATTTCCAATTACTGGAATACTCACTGCTTCTTTAACTTGTTTAATATATGACCAGTCAGCTTTTCCTTCATACATCTGAGAACGTGTTCTTCCATGAACAGCAATCGCACTTGCTCCTGCTTTTTCAATTAATTTTGCTATTTCTACACAGTTAATTGAATCAAAATCAAATCCAATTCTTATTTTTACTGTCACTGGCTTGCTCACTGCTTCGACTACATTTTTTACAATATCATACACTAAGTCAGGATATTGTAAAAGATAACTTCCACCATGTGCTTTTAAAACCTTATTTACAGGACAACCCATATTAATATCAATAATATCACAGTTAGAATGTTCATCTACAAACTTAGCTGCTTTGACCATTGATTCCACTTCTCCACCAAAAACCTGAATACTCATTGGATGTTCATTTTCATCAACATTTAACATCTCAATTGTTTTTTGATTTCCATAACATAAAGCTTTATCACTGACCATTTCACTTACAACTAATCCTGCACCAAATTCTTTAATAATTTTTCTAAATGCAACATTTGTAATTCCAGCCATTGGAGCCATGACTATTCTATTTTCAATTTCTATATCTTTTATCTTCATCATCTTCACCTCCCACAATATAACATAAAATTATGATAAAACAAAGACAAAAGATGATTATATATAAATATAGAGATTATTTTTCTTCTTTTATGAATAGAAAAAAAATATTTGTTAAAAATGATAATAGATAACTTACCGATCCCCTCTATTTTCCTCCCCATTAATAGATGTAAGTTATCAAAGATAAGTTTCATATACACGAAAAGAAGTTAGCACCCCATCTCTAACTTCTTTTCATTTCTTAATTTATCCATTCTATATACAATATACATGCCTATATAAATAATTTCTCCAACAAAACTTAATGTCAGTAAAACTATCACTATTGATGATAATGGTCCATACAAATAAGTATAATCACTAATATATAAATATAATTGGATTATATTGATTAATAAAACAAATAATATTGATGAACAAAGTGCACCAATCATAATATCTATATAATGTATATGAATATCAGGAATGATTTTATACAACAAAAACATTATAATAAAAAATAAAAATAATATTTCTAAATTCTTGAGATTATATAAAAACAAAGTATTAATAATAGGAATAACCGTTATCATAGTCATTATGACTACAAGTAAAAAAAACAATATCAGAACCTTAACTATAATTGTTATATAATCTATAATCAGTCCTTTACTTTTTTGAACATGAAACATATTAAGTGATATTTTATAAATTTTATAAAATCCTTTTGCACAAATATAAAGAGACATAATAAGAATAATAGAAGATGATATATTCAAAGAGGGAAGTATTGATTCATCAATAAAATGATATTGTTTTAATATGTTCACATCTAACAATGATGACATTAATGATAGAAGGAGACATATAGGATACATACATATAAGAAAATCATATGCAAATAGTATTTTTGCATATGATGGAACTTTTTGTCTGTAATCTAATATAATATGACTTAATGTTTTATATATAATGAGCATTTTATCACCATTTATAGTATGGTCATAAAATGAAAAAAATCCTCATAAGAGGATTAAATTTCATTTAATAATTGTTTAAGTTCTTCTTCACTAAAGTGATATGCACTATTACAGAAATGACATTTCATTTCACATCCATGATCTTCTTCAATCATTGCATTGATTTCATCTTTTCCTACAGTAATTAATGCTGATTTCATTTTTTCTTTTGAACAGTCACATTCAAAGAATAAATCCTGATCATCTAAAATTTCAGCATCATCAAATAACATAAAGATAATATCTTCAGGCGATTTACCTTCATGAACTAATGAAGAAACTGATGGGAAATCTTTCATTTTGTTTTCGATATAAATAATATCTTCTTCTGTAGCTTCTGGTAATAATTGAATAATAAATCCACCACTTGCTAAAATTTCATTCGTATCATTTACTAATACACCTACTGATACAACAGATGGAGTTTGTTCAGATACAACGAAATAATATGAGAAATCATCTCCAATTTCACCAGTTTGTAAAGGAACAGTTCCAACAAAAGGTTCTTTTAACCCCATGTCTTTAATGACTTGTAATGTTCCTTCGTTTCCTACCGCAACACCTACAGCTAATTTTCCACTATTGTATTGATAATGAACTTCTGGATTAGCAGCAAATGCTTTAATTTTCCCATCTGAATTTGTTACTGCTAAAATTGTTCCGATTGGTCCACCACCATTAATGTTTACAGTTAATTTTTCATTGTTTTTATTCATTGCACCCATCATTAAGGTTGCAGACATTGTACGTCCTAAAGCTGCTGAAGCAGTAGGCCATAATCCATGTTTTAATCTTGCTTCTTCTAATAAATTTGTTGTGACACAAGCGAATACACGACAATTCTTAGAATTAACAATACCTCTTACTAAATAATCTTTCATATTATCCTCCTATTGCAAAATAACTCACCATAGGAAGAATCATACTTAATATTAAAATGACAAGTAAAACTTTACTCATTGTACTTCTTTGCATTACATTTCCCTCCTATAAGAAAATAAGCGCTAAGCGCTTATTTCATTTCATCTAATAAATCATCATTTACAGGTTGAACTTCAATAGTATCTTCAAATGTTTCTTCAATTTGCCCACTATGTCCTTCTAACATAACTCCTGTATTATATAAAGATTCAATTTGTTCATTGTTTAATGTTTCATTTTCTAATAAAGCATTCGCAATTAATTCTAATTTATCTTTTTGTTCAGTAATAATTCTTGTACATTCACTATAACATTCATCAATAATTTTACGAACTTGCTGATCAATTTCAAATGCAATTTGTCCTGAATGTGTATTACTTGTAGAAGAATAATCTCTTCCTAAGAATACTGCATCCTGACCTGATGCATATTTGATTGGTCCTAAATCAGACATCCCTAATTCAGTTACCATTAATCTTGCAATACGTGTAGCTTGTTCAATGTCATTATGAGCACCCGAACTTACATCCCCAAAGAATACTTCTTCAGCAACACGTCCACCCATATATCCAGTAATACTTGCTTTTAATTGAGATTTTGTTTGGAAATATGTTTCTTCTTTTGGTGTCATTAAGTTATATCCACCAGCATTTCCACGTGGAATAATTGTTACTTTTTGAACTTTATTTGCATGTTCAAGAGTTAAACCGATAATAGCATGTCCTGCTTCATGATAAGCAACTAATTTTCTTTCATGATCTGTATATTTACGAGATTTTTTAGCAGGTCCACCAATAACACGGTCAACAGCTTCATCAATATCATCTAATGTAATTAATTGATGATTTAATCTTACTGCAAGTAAAGCAGCTTCGTTTAATACGTTTGCTAATTCTGCACCAGAGAATCCTGGTGTACGTTGTGCAATATTGTTAAAGTCTACATCAGGTGCAAACTTTTTATTTCTTGCATGAACTTTTAGGATAGCAGCTCTTGCTTTTTTATCAGGATTTGCAACCTGAATTTGTCTGTCAAAACGTCCTGGACGAAGTAATGCTGGGTCTAATACGTCAGCACGGTTTGTTGCAGCTAAGATAATAATACCTTCATTACCACTAAATCCATCCATTTCAACAAGTAATTGGTTTAATGTTTGTTCACGTTCATCGTGTCCTCCACCAACACCTGTTCCTCTTTGACGTCCTACTGCATCAATTTCGTCAATAAAGATGATACATGGAGCATTTTGTTTCGCATTTTTAAACATATCACGAACACGACCAGCACCAACCCCAACGAACATTTCTACGAATTCAGACCCTGAAATCGAATAGAATGGAACATTGGCTTCACCAGCAACTGCTCTTGCTAATAATGTTTTCCCTGTACCTGGAGGCCCTTCTAATAAGACACCTCTAGGAATTTTAGCTCCCATGTCTACGAATTTTTTTGGATTCTTTAAGAATTCAACTAATTCAGTTAATTCTTCTTTTTCTTCATCTGCACCAGCAACATCGCTAAATCTTGTTTTATTGTTTTTTTCTAATTTAGCTCTAGAGTTACCAAATTCAAATGCTTTTGCATTTCCTCCAGCTCCTCCAATTGTTTTCATTACAAAGACCATTCCACCAATTAATAAAATATATGGAACAATCGCAAGAATAACATCTAAAAATACATTTTGATTTTTAGAATTTAAAACTTTTGTATCAATATTCTTGTCTTGTAATAATTGCATTAAAGAATCAGTTTCCTGGTCAGTCTGAGGTAAATTTGTTTTAAATTTAATAACCTCTTCTTTTCCGTCTTTGATTTCTTTGTATGTTCCTTCTACAACTGTAATATAACCACTAGGCATAATTGTTAATTCATCGATATTCTCTTTATCAATGATTTCAATAAACTGGTTATAATTAATCTCTGTTGTCTTTCCTTTACTAAACATAGGAATCATTGAACTAAAGATTAATATAATTACAATCCATGGAACAATTGTTTTTAATAAACTTTTGTTTTTTCCCATATGTTCTCCTTTTATTTATAAACTTCTTCTTTCACAATACCTACATAAGGTAAGTTTCTAAATCTTTCATTGTAGTCTAATCCATATCCTACTACGAATGCATTAGGAATTTCAAATCCAACATATTTTGCTTCAATAGGTACAATTCTACCTTCTTTTTTATCTAATAATGTAACGATTTGTACATCTTCTGGATTACGTTCTTTTAACATTTTAATTACAGTACTTAAAGTTTTTCCTGTATCTAAAATATCTTCAACGATTAATACAACTTTTCCTTCGATATCTTGTTCAATATCTTGTTTTAAAACAACATTTGTAGATTCTACTCCACTATAGCTGCTTACTTTCATATAATCATAAGTGACTTCAATATCAATAAATTTAGATAATTCAGCCATAAAAGGTACAGATCCTTTTAATAATCCTACTAAAATAACGTCTTTCCCTCTATATTCATCACTAATTAATTTTCCTAATTCTTTACATTTTTCTGTAACTTGTTCTCCACTAAATAACACTTCTTGAATTTTGTCATGCATAGTTATTCCCTCCTTATAACAACTACTTATTTTACCACAAATAAATTACAATTTGTAGACAAATAATCAATGTTTTTTGCAAGATGAGGCACAAGAATAATTTCCTGTTTGTTATTTAAAACAATAGGCCATCTTTTTCTTTGAGATAAAGGAATTTTATTATCAATAAATAATCTGGATACTTTTTTTGTTCCTGATACTGTTTTAATACTATCCCCATTTCTAAAGTTTCTAATCATAATAGGATAATCATCCTGACTTAGTTCTAATCCTTCATTCACATGCCCATTGTGACATAGATTAAAATATAAACATTCAAATTCACTATTATAATCAAATCTAAATTCATAATCTTCATAGTATTGTTTACTTATGATATATATATTATCGTATTCTTTTATGAACAGATAATTAACTGGAAGATTCATTTGTATATTTGGTTTAGAACTTTGTAATTGTTTTTTTATTTCTTCTATTAATGAAGATGAAATAAGTCTTGGATTAATATTATCTTTTAATATTAGATATAAGAATAGATCTAGATAATCATCAGGAATTGATGAATAGTGTATAGATTCTTTTTCTTTATATTCTAAATAGAAAGGTTTTATTTTTTGACTTAATTGTTCTATTCTTTGATTATGTAATAAAGCAGTTTTTAATAATTCATGTTTGTCTTCTATACTATATTCATTTAATATTTTATTTCTTACATAATCTCTTTCAAAGTCAGTTTCAAAATTTGTATAGTCATCTCTATAAGGAATATGATGTGTATCACAATATGCACGAATATAGTTTTTACTTATCGCAAGCATTGGTCTAATCACATTCATATTATATACTGTATTAACTTCTTTTAATCCTAAATAATAGACAGTATCATGATGTGACATCTGCATATAGATTGTTTCTAAATGATCATCTAAATGATGTCCTAATACAAGACCTGTGCAATCATATGTTTCATAAACATATCGATAAAACTCATATCTTTGCTCTCTTGCATAGTCCTGAAAATTTCCAGTACATTCATGTGGATAACATTCTTTATAATAAAATGGAATATTTCTTGATTCACAATAATTTTTAACTAACTGATAATCTTCATAACTATCATGTCTATAATTATAGTTTACATGAGCAACTCCAATATTATATTCACTTTTATATAACGTATCTAGCAGATACATCGAATCACATCCACCAGAAACTCCAATCAGGTATTTACCTGTCTTTTTTAATAATTGTTCATTCATTTCATTCACTCCATGTCCTCCATTATAACAAAACAAACAAATAATCCCAAGACATTTGGGATTATTGTGCACAAAGTTTTATTGTAATTAAAGTCATATCATCATTTTTTTCTTCATCTGCAATCATACTCATAAACATATGAGCAATGTCTTTAGGATGTTCATTATCGACAATCATTTTATTTTCTTCTAAAAACTGTTTAAATGATATCTGAAAACCATCAGTAATCATAAATACGATATCATTTTCTTTTAATTGATATTTAATAGCAGATATATCTAATGGAGAAACAATTCCTACAGGTAAAGACTGACAGCTTAATTCTATAACTTCATGATTTCTTAATATATATGTTGGACATGCTCCATATTTTATTATTTTTAATAATCCAGTTGTCTGATTAATTTCACTAATATCTAATGTTGTAAACATATCATTTCTATTCTTTATTTTTAATAAAGCATTAATTGATTGGATTGTATCTTTTAATGATATGCCATTTACAATTAATTGCTTAAATACATCTAATGTTAATAAAGAATCCTGATTTGCTCTTTCTCCCTGTCCCATTCCATCACTTAATGTAAAATACTGATGTTCATGCATAGAGAATACTTCGTAGCTATCTCCACATAATTTTTTATCTTTAGAACATTGTGTTATTCCATATTGAGTCGAGTATCTTGTTTTATGTGATAAAACAAGATATGTATATCCTAGTTTTTTCATTGGAGTTTTTAATGTTTCTATATCTAATGTCTCATTTATATATGTTTCAAGTATTGGGATGAAATCATTAATGATTTCATCTTTTGTAATTTGCTGTAATCCTATTTCTATATAATAGACTGACTGTGATTCATAATATTTTTTTAAATGTGTAATATTAAACTGATGTCCAATCATATGATGATATATATGCTTTTCTTCAATGTTTCCTTGTGATAGTTTTGATGAAAATTGATGAAATACATCATTAAGAATAGAGAACTGATTATAGATTTCTTTTTTCATCGTCTGATATTCTAATTGGACTCTTTGTATTTTCTTATAATCATTTTTATATTTTTTGACTATATCTTTATATTGTTTTGCTTTTAAGCAGTATTCATTAATAAATTTATGATCTGTTTCATCATAAGATTCTTTTAATCCTTTATTCATTAATTTAATTAATCTGTTAGGTCCATATTTCTTATTAAAACATGTATCTTCACTTGAACAGTGCTGACACATATCTTCATATATATAACCTATATATTCTAATGAATGATTATGTGGAGGAACCTGATTAAATAAATTTGTTATTTGTTCAAAAAGACGACAGAAAGAATCCACCTGTTTAGATAATTGCTGTTTTAGCGTTATATCATTATTTATAGATAAAGGTTTATATTTATAAATAGGAATTGCTAAAAATAACAAAGCACTTACTGTTACTATCACTCCATAATAATCATATGTAAAATCAGTTATAAAAGGAATCATAATATGTGCTATGACATATAATGAAACGACTGTAACTTTATGTTTGACTTTAATCATAAAAAAGAATGCTAAAGGCAAAAGCATACACAATATATCTTTTTGATAAGTCATTGATTCTAATAATATGTATAAAGAGATATAAAAAATACCAGGTAATATATCCTCAATACATTCATAATAAATATAAACAAGTAATATAATTCTCATCATTATCTGCATCATCATTGATGAATATGGCATAATGCTAAGAGTGCATACTAATAATAGAACTCCTAAAGACTTTAATCTTTCATGTGTTAATAACTCTGAATTTCCATGTATAAATAATGGAACTAATCTTAAATATATATACATATTTATAAATGTTAATACTACAAATAGAAGTGTACTATAAATATCTATTTGCATATAAGCATAGTTAATACCTGCAATTAACGTCAGCATATAAGGAACATATTGGGAATTCATTGATTTAAACAACATGCTAAAGTGTAATACTAAAAAACATAGTGCACATACAATTAGATTAATGGGATCTAATGTCACTAACGTACTTATTGCTAATCCTATAAAAAAGCCACCTACAGAGTAATAACCACACATAAAACTTAAATAAAAAAAGGGTAAAACAAAGACTAGAGAAATCTCTTTAATATTAATCAATCCTGTTAAAAAAGAGATAACTGTAATAAAGCCAACCATTTGTAATTTCATTTTTATACTTTTACTTTGATTTAGTATCAAATCCATAATATCACCTCCTAATCATTATAAAGAGATGATAATAATTAATTTGTCATAAAAAAAAGATAGATTAAAATAATCTATCTAATTCACCATTGTACTTTTATTTGTAAGAGGTAAAATCATATAATCATGTTCTATTAAATATTCTATTATTTTAGGTAAATCTTCTATCGTTTTTTCACTATAATCATGCATTAAGATTAATGCTATATCTTGTGATTCAATTTGAGATAAGAAATATTCATACGGTCTTCCTACTTCCATAGCTGCAGAAGATCCATCTCCTACATCCACATTCCATTGAACATATTTATAATCTTCTTTTAATGCATTAACAATTGGTTCTTTTAAATTTCCTGCAGTGGCTGCACCACCTGGAAATCTATATAATGTTGGCTGATAATTAAATTCATCATTTAACCATTTTTCTAATGTTCTAATATTGTTTACAAATTTAGATGTTGATGAATAAATACCTGATGCTGATAAATCATGTGTTGCGGTATGATTTCCAATTGTATGTCCTTCTGCTAATATTTTTTTATAGATTTCTTTTCTGTCAGGTTTCATTAATGTAAAAAATGTTGCTTTTACATTATATTGTTTTAAAACTTTTAAAAATTCATGTGTTAATTCATATGGACCATCATCAATTGTAATATAAGCAATCTTCTTATTACTTTTATTATCTTTTATGTCTTGTTCTAATTTTACAATATCATTGTAGTAAGTTTCTTTTTGCTCATTAATTTTTTCTTCTATATTTGAAACATCACTTATTTTTTGTTTATAGTCTTTTATTTCTTCTTCTAATTTTGAAATATATGTTAAGTTTTGATCAGACAATGAATTTTGCTGAAATACATAAAATACCATCACTCCACAAACTAAACTTAAGCATACTAAAAGTATATTTATTAGTGAAGCTGATTTGTTTTTTCTATCCATTCCTGTAATTCCTCAACCTTGTCTTTATATTTTTCTTCTTCCTGTTTTAATTCTTCTTTTAATTGCTGTATTTCTTTTTCCATGTTTTCAATCTGTTTATTTTGTTCTTCAATTTTGTTATTTCCATCATTAAAAACAAATATAACACCTGCTAAACATAAAACAATAACTGCAAATAGTGTTATTTTTACATTTTTACTCATAATATCCTCCTAAAAAAAGCTGCAGCAAATCTTGCCACAGCTTTACAAATACTTTTCATATCCCTGATCACCATAAAATAAAGATTGTTCAAATAACTGAAAATCTAATTTCTTTAATAAATGAATTGATCTAGTATTGTCATTATAAACATAACATACAACTCGTTTAAAAGATAAAGATTTCATATAATTCAAAAATTCACTTACTATTTCATAAGCATATCCTTTATTCCAATAACTGCTATCTAGTGTATAACCTAGTGTAAAAGTATGTCTTGAAACAACCTGTACAAATATATCACCTATGAGTTTATCGTTATTAGATGATACAATAGCTAAATGATAATTAGAATATAATCGATCAAGTCTATCTATATTTTTACATTCTCTGATTCTTTTTATTGCATCTTGATAACTATAGTCATCCCATGATTGAAACTCTTTCACTTCATTTTTATTTCTATAATGAGCAAGATGCATAGCATCATAATCTTCTAATGTTCTTAAATATAATCTTTCACTCTGCAATATTTTCATTATTTTAAATTATAATAGATAAAAAGCATTCTATCTTTTCCATTAATATCTTTAATAATTTCATATGGGACATTAGGGAAATAATGTTCTACTGCTTCACTCATTTTTTCTCTTTGATCAAATCCCATTTCAAAAGCTAATAAACATCTATCTTTAATCACATGTTTAGCGCCATCAAATATTTTTCTATAGAAATATAAACCATCATTTCCACCGAATAATGCCACATGTGGTTCATTATCTTTTACAACTGCTTCAATTTCCTGATCATTTGGAATATATGGTGGATTAGATACAAATATATCTACTTTAATTTGTCTATCAATTAACGGTTGTAACATATCACCTTGATAGAAATCAATATTTGCTCCTAATTCTTTTGCATTTAAAGCAGCTACTTCTAAAGCACCTTCACTGATATCTGTTGCTACAACCTTTAACTTAGGTTCTTCTAATGCTAAAGAAATCGCAATTGCACCAGATCCAGTCCCTACATCACATAAATTAATAGAATCATAATCTTCAAAATAGTCATCTATTTTATATAAAATATTTTCTACCAATTCTTCAGTTTCATATCTTGGAATAAGAACATTTTCATTAACAATGAAATCTCTTGAAAAGAAACTTTCTTTTCCTTTGATATATTGAATAGGTTCCCCATTCATATATCTATCCATACCTTCTTTAAATAAAGCTAAAATTGTTTCATCTACTTCTTCATCCATCATCATATATAATTCATGTGGCTCCTTATTTGCAATATGATAAAACAATACTTTCGCTACATTACAGTCTTTTTGACTTTCATCTAACATGTTTTCAGTTTGTCTGATTAACTCTCTTACTGTCATTATTGTTCTCCTGCAAGTTTAAGTTTTTGATCTTCATGAATTAATGCTTGAAGAATGTCTTCTAATTTTCCTTCCATAATACGATCTAACTGTTGAATAGTTAAGTTAATTCTATGGTCAGTTACACGGTTTTGTGGATAGTTGTAAGTTCTGATTTTTTCACTACGATCTCCACTTCCGATTTTACTACGTCTTTCACTACCTAATGCTTCTTCTTGTTCACGTAATTTTAATTCATATAATTTTGTACGCATAGCTCTCATAGCTTTATCTCTATTGTCATGTTGGCTACGTCCATCTTGTGATGTTGTAACTACACCAGTAGGAATATGTGTGATACGTACTGCTGAGTCAGTTTTATTGATATGTTGTCCCCCAGCTCCAGAAGCACGGTAAGTATCAATTCTTAAATCACTAGGATTGATTTCTACGTCTACTTCTTCTGCTTCAGGCATAACTAATACTGTTGCTGTTGAAGTATGAACACGACCTTGTGTTTCAGTTTTAGGAACACGTTGTACACGGTGTGATCCAGATTCAAATTTTAATTTTGAATAAACACCTTCACCTTTAATCATAAATGAGATTAAAGAATATCCTCCAGCTTCAGATTCTTGAGCATCCATGATTTCAATTTTCCATCCTTGTGATTCTGCATATTTAATATACATTCTATATAAATCACCAGCAAAGATATTTCCTTCATCTCCACCTGCTGCTCCACGTACTTCTACGATAACATTTTTATTGTCGTTAGGATCTTTTGGAATTAATTCTAAGTGTAATTGTTCTTCTACAAGAGGTTTCTTTTCTTCTAATTCACTTAATTCTAATTCTGCCATTTCAACAATTTCAGGATCATCTTCTTTTAATAATTCTTTTGCTTCTTCAATACCATTTACAATGCTTAAGTATTCTTGATATAATTGATAAGCTTTTTCTAAAGATGCTTGTTCTTTAGATGCTTCAGTCATTCTTTTAATATCTGTTGCGATACTAGGATCCATTAAAATTTCATTTAACTCTTCATATCTTCTCGCAATAGTTTCTAATCTTTCTAACATATTGTTCATATCTATAACCTCCAAACCGTTTCCATTATAATATAAACTCATAAAATAATCAAAATAATATTGATATATTCTTATGTTTTTTCATTGACATTTCTATGTTGTAACCTATACTTTTTATCATGGAGGGATTTTATGATTAAAGCTATTATTTTTGATATGGATGGTCTGATGATTGATAGTGAAGTTGAGACTTTTAAAGGATATAAGAAAATTCTTGAATCTTATGGGTATGAATTAAGTTTAGATTTTTTCAAGACTTTACTTGGTAATAATATGTTAAGTGTAAAAAGTAAATTTCTTGATTATTATGGTTATGATCTTCCCATCGATACAATTGTAAAACAGTTACATGACTATCTTCATGATACTTTTGATACTTATGGTGTTCCTTTGAAAAAAGGATTATTAGAACTATTATATTATTTAAAAGAAAATGGATATATGACTATTGTTGCAACTGGTTCTTCAAAAAATCGTGTGAAACATATTTTAGAAAAAGCCAATATTTCTCATTTATTTGATGATTGTATATGTGGGGATGAAGTAAGTAAAGGAAAGCCTGATCCTGAAACATTTATTAAGGGTTGTCATAAACTGAATGTCAATTATGATGAAGTTATTGTATTAGAAGATAGTGAGGCTGGTATTTTAGCTGCATATAATGGGAATATGAAAGTTATCTGCATTCCTGATATGAAAGAACATAGTGATGATATATATCGCTTATGTGAAGCTGTATATCCTTCATTAGATTATGTTATTGAATATTTAAAAAAAAGAGATAACTAATGTTATCTCTTAATGCATTGTAATGCGACGCATCCAGGTCCACCTTGTGTAATAAAGGCAGGTGATAAGTCTAAGATTTCAATATGAACACCTTCAATGGCTTCTTTTACTTGTTCAGCTGCTTTTTGTGCTTTTTCTAATGCTCCTGCATGTGTAATATAAATATTATAGTCTGCATTAACTCCTCTTTCTAAAAAATCACTGATACAGTCTTTGACAGCACCTTTCATTGTTTTTTTCATCGCATGTTTTTCTAATCTTTTTCCATCTTCTGTTTGAGTCATAACAGGGACAATTTTTAACATTCCACCAATTGTTGCTGCTAAAGGAGTTAAACGTCCTCCTCTTTTTAAGAAATCAAAGTCTGATGGAATTAAGAATGATTTTCCTGTTTTCATTGTTTCAATTAATTCTGCTTTTACTTCTTCTAAAGTTTTTCCTGCTTCTTTTAAAGCTACTGCTTTTTCTACTAAATATCTTTGTGGTCCACATAAAGTCATACTATTAATAATATGAATATTTTCATTATTCTCAACACTTTCTTTTGCTCCCACAGTACTTTGATATGTTCCTGATAATCCATCAGCCATATTAATAACTAAAATTTCTTCATCTTTATATGTTTCAAATAATTCCATCGTTGCTCCTACAGATGGTTGTGAAGACATTGGGACATTCCCTTCTTTAACTAATGCTAAAAAATCTGCACTAAAAATATCTACATATTCTTTATAAGTTTTACCTTTTACTGTTACATTTAAAGGTAATACATCAAAACCTAATTTTTTTCCTTCTTCTGGTGAATACATTGCACCTGTATCTGTTACAATTCTCATATACTCTCTCCTCACATTTATTATACTTTTAGGGTATCAAATTATATAAATTATGTCAACATTTGTAAAATTATACATATTTTAAACTTGAAAATATGATAAAATACCCCTATAACAATTTTTTTGGAGGATTTATGAAAAAACGTATTGAACATATAATACTTATGGAAAGTTATTTGAATAAGTGTTATGCATTATTGTATAAGGAAAATAAAAGTGATATGGAAATATCTATGTTTGATTATATGATTCATGCATTATCATCTTACTACGCTTCTAAACAATGGATTAAAGATTATGATGATTATGATAAAGGAATTATTGATAAAAATATTAGATGTGGTGTTTTATCACAAGATGCAATTTATAATTTATTAGAAGAATATAATGAAAAAGAAGACTAGTTATACTAGTCTTCTTCTATTACACCCATTAATTCTAAGATTCTGTTTAAATCTTTAGTATCTGTATATTTTAATGTGATCGTATTTTCATCAACTTTAATTTTTGTACGATATTTTTTTCTTAATAATCCTTCTACATATACAAATTCTTTTGGTTTTTCAGCTTTTGGTTTTAATTTTTTTGCTTCATGAAGTTTAATTCCTTTAACTAAATCTTCTACAGCCCTTACTGATAATTGTTCATCAATGGCTTTTTGAGCAATTTGTAATGCTTTCTTTTCATCAATAGTAATTAAAGGTTTAATATGCCCCATTGATAAAATTCCTTCTAATACATAAGATTGTAATTTTTCATTCATTTTTAACAATCTCACTGTATTTGCGATATGTGTTCTAGATTTTCCTACACGTTTAGATAATTCTTCTTGAGTTAAATCTAATTTTTTCATCATCATTGAATAAGCTTGAGCTTCTTCAATAGGATTTAAATCTTCTCTTTGAATATTTTCAAGCAATGCAATCTCCATCATCTGCTGATCAGAGAATTCCACAATAATTGCAGGGACAGTTTCTAATCCTACAATTCCTGCAGCACGATAACGTCTTTCTCCAGCTACAATTTCATATCCTTGAATAGATGGTTTAATAATAATCGGCTGGAAGATTCCATGTTCTTTAATTGATTGAGCTAATTCATTTAATTTTTCCTGATCAAAATGTTTTCTAGGCTGATAAGGATTTGGTCTTATTTCTTTTAAAGCAATTTGAACTTGTGCCATTTCAGGTGCTTTTTTCTCAATGGCTTCAATCATTGATTGAAGATCACCAGCTTGAGTATCACCAAAAATTGCATCTAAGCCTCTGCTTAATTTACCTGTTTTTTTAGTTGCTGCCATTTCTTCTCAACACTTCCTTCGCTAATTTTCCATATGATTTAGCACCTTCAGATGCTTTATCATAATCAAAGATATTTAATCCTGCTGATGGTGCTTCAGATAATCTGATATTTCTTGGAATCACAACATCATATACTTTTTCTTTGAAATATTTTCTTACTTCTTGTGATACTTCTGTACCTAAATTTGTACGTGAATCTAACATTGTTAATAATACACCTTCAATTGTTAATGTTTTATTAAAATGCTTTTGTGTTAATACGATTGTATTTAATAATTGTGTTAATCCTTCTAATGCATAGTATTCACATTGAACTGGAATTAATACTGTATCAGCAGCAGTTAATGCATTTGTATTTAATAGTCCTAATGCTGGTGGACAATCAATAATAACATAATCATAATTATTTTTAATTGTTTCAATTCCTTTTTTTAATCTTTGTTCACGACCTGTTTTCACTTGTGATAATTGAATATCAGCACCTGCTAAATCAATGCTTGCAGGAATAATATCTAAACCTTCTACATTTGTATGTAATAAAACTTCTTCTGCAGTTAAATTTTCAACTAAAACATCATAAACAGTATCTTTTAATTCTGCTCTATTGACTCCGATACCTTGAGTTGCATTTGCTTGAGGATCTATATCAACTAATAGCACTTTTTTTCCTAAATAAGCTAAAGCTGCACTTAAATTCACACTCGTCGTTGTTTTACCAACGCCTCCCTTTTGATTTGTAATTGCTATAACTTTTGACATGGTCTTACTCCTCTCTTTTTACATTTAAAGAAAATAAAAGATGAACATTCTGTTCATTTTATATCTCACATTATAACATACTTCTTTTTAATTTTATATATAAAGTAAAAAACTATATCAAAAAGATATAGTTTTATAAATCTACATTAATATCATCTGAAATAATAGATTCAACTTTCTGTTTCATTTTTTCAGCAGAAATTGTAATCCCATTATATCCATTTAACCCATGTTTACTAGACATTTCTTCAGTATAATCTTTTAATCTATATACCGTGAAATTATCTCTTGTTCCATAAGCGTCACCTAGACTATCAATGGTATAATGATTTGCAAGAGGTGTTAACACTACATTTTCAATTCTTAATTCATTTTCTTCTTTTACAAAATCTAATGAAATCATTGCACCTAATTGAGTTATCTCTTCCATCATACCACTTACAAAGTTTCCTAAACTATAAGCAACTAATGTTTTATTTCCTTCTTTTCCTTCAATCCACTTTACAGGCTGTAAAGTATGTGAATGTGTCCCAATAACAACATCAGCTCCTGCATCAGCAATAATCTGTGCATATTTTTTCTGGAATGCATTTTCAGCAGTTTCATATTCATTTCCCCAATGAGCAGATACTACAACAAAATCACTGATTTCTTTAGCATTTGCTATATCTTGAGTAATTAAATCTTCATCAAATGGGTTATAAGAATAACTATGTGGAACACTATGTCCATTTGTTAACTGATTATAAGAAAGAAATGCAATTTTAATTCCATTTTTTTCAATAACCTGAATCGTATCTCTATCTGCTTGCGACTTATATAATCCAATATATGTCATTGGTGTTTGAGCAAATACATCAATTGAATTATTTAATCCCTTTTCACCTTTATCAAATGAATGGTTTGTTGCTCCATTTACAACATCAAATCCTACATCTACTAAGTTTTGAGCCATTTCTGTTGGAGTATTAAAATTTGGATATCCTGAATAACCTAATTCTTTCCCACCTAATACAGTTTCCTGATTTACAAAAGATAAATCAGCTTCTTTAATATAAGATTGGATATTTGCATAATATGAAGAAAAATCATACACTCCTTCTTTATTTGCTCTATCAATTAATAACTGATGAATTAAGTTATCTCCTACTGCATTAAATGAAACTTTATTTATTGTCACTTCTGGCTCTTTATTTTCTTCTTTATCTTTTTGTGGTTTGTCACCAAAACATCCTGTTAATAACAAACAAACTAATAATAATTTTAAAATTTTCATACATTCACCTAAATTTCATTATAATATTCTTCTAAAGTTAAACCACTTTCATATAATTCTGTTGCTAGTTCTACACCAACATATCTTAAATGCCATGGTTCATATCCATAATTTGTAATTGCTACTTTATCTTTTAAATATCTGATAATAAATCCATATTTATGACCTTCCTGTGCCATAAACTTTCCTACCTCAGAATCTGCTACTGAAGCAGATAGACGATCACCTGTTGTTTTATAAGAAACATCTAATGCTAATCCTAACTGATGTTCACTTCTTCCTGGATATGCACTATAGGCAGATGCATATTCTATTCCATATACATTACACATATTTGTCCAATAACGTGTTTGTGTTTCATTTGTTCTATATCCAGAAATTGAAAAGATTGCGATATTTCTGCTTACTGCTTCATTATATAATTTTTCAAAAGCATCTGCTGCTTCTTTTCTTAATAACTGTTCACTATCACATACTTTTACTAAATCATCAGGTTGCCAACCAGAAGGAATCTGATGTGTTTTATTAACAAGTACTGTAATATCTTCAGGATCAGTTACAGTTAAAGGATCAATACTATTAGGATCATAAATACCATCATCAAACATTTTTACTCTATTAATATATAATTCTTTTTCTGCGACATTTCCTGCAGCATCTTTAATGCTATATGTAACCTTATACTCCTTTTCATTAGATGTATCTAAAGTTGTAATTACCTGATCTGTTATATCTCCATCAACATCATCTATTGCACTTACAATATATTGATTTGTATCAATATCATCTTCTAAAGAGACATGTACTCTTTCATATTTAATTTCTAATTTAGGTGCTGTTTCATCTACAATTTTTTCTTCAAAAACATTTTCTACTACACCACATCCTGTACATAATAATACAGTAAATAATGCGAATATAAATTTCATAATCATTCTCCTTACTTTGTTGTACTTCCAAATCCACCATTTCTTAGTGTATCTACATCATCATCTTCTGTTACACCATAAATCATAAAAATACCTTGAGCAATACCTTGACCTGCTTTTACATCAACAACTTTTCCTTCGTTAGAATCATTTGTCATTTTAATGTAAATATGCCCTTCATTATCTGAATAAAAATAATCACTATCAATTACACCAACTGTATTATTTAATTGTAATCTGAATTTGAATCCTAATCCACTTCTTGGATAAATCATCAATACCCAGCTTTCATTCATTTCACATCTGATACCAGTAGGAATCTTAATTGTTTCCTGTGGTTTTAAGCAAACATCAATTGGAGTATAAAAATCATATCCAGCAGAACCTTTTGTTGCACGCTTTGGCAATTGGATATTATCATATACTTCTTTGATTAATTCTTCTGATGCTTCTTTATTATAATCTAAATAACCTTCTTTAAACTGTTCATATGATACTTTATAAAATTTTGCTTTTTCCATGTTTCTACCTTCTTTCTCTATATTATTATAGACTTGTTTTTATGTATTGAAAAGAAAAGAGTGACTAATTCACTCTTTTCTTAATGATTAATGTATTTTTTTAGATGATTCTAAAATAGTATTAACGACTTTTGTATGATAAAAGCGTCCTTGATTATTATGATGTGCAACATCATAAGTTTCTAATTCACTATCTATTTTGTCAAATAAATCAAACAGATATACATATACAAGATATTGGTCCCATTGTTTTTCAGATAATTGTTCTCTTTCTTGTTTATATTGAGCATTTTCTAAGAAAGTTTTTAAACCTAACATATGATAAATATTATCTTTAATTTGTTTATCATATACATATCTTTTCACATCTACATTTTTAAATAACCACTTTCCATGTACGCTTTCTTCACATAATAATCCATTATTTTTATATTTATTTTCAACATACTGATAAACTTCATCTAACCATAAATCTATTTTTTCATAGTTTTCTAGACTCCATCTTTCAAATTCATCTTTTTCTAACAGCAAGTTAGATCCTGATGCTTCTTTTAAATAATTGAATAGATGTCTTTCTAATCCATTTTCAAAATGAATATCATTAAAAGATATCTCATAAGAACTTTCATCTATCTTATTAAAAACTAATATATCTTTATTTATCCAATCAAACATTAATGATCCAATCAAATTATGTCTGTTTGTTTCATCTAATATATCAGTAATCATTGATAAATAATAAATATCAAATAAATGTAAGTCTAATATCTCACTATTCTTTTTAATATTTTCTTTTTGTATAGTCGTATTATCATTAAAAATATAATCTTTTAACTTTCCTTTATAACGAATATAAGAAACAAGTAATATAAGTCCAGTAACACCCATCAATGAAATACCAGCAATAAACATCATCATAGTATATTCTTGTTTCATTAAAAAAGTATTATAGTATTCATCACTCATGTATTCTGATTTTTTATATTCACTATTTCTTTTTAAAGTTCTAATCACATCATTTATATTGACTTCACTGTGATATACATTTTCAAATAATTGATCATCAAAAGTCATAATAAAATGAACTTTTTCTCCTAAAATGATAGGTTTTGTATTTTTTATAATCACTTTATTTTCATCTATAGACATTATACCTTTAAAACCAAATCCATAAATATCACTAAGTTCTTTATCAATTGAATAAGGTAATTCAATAGTCATATTAAAATTTTCAACAGGCAAACTCATATCAGAGATTATCATTGATTTGATGCCTTGAACATCTTTATAATCTTTAACAAAATTAGTAATAGTATAATTTAAACTATATGTACGATTTCCATAATCTCCTATTCCAAAACATAATTCAAAGTGTTCTTCATCCTGAATAATTCCACATTTATATGATTTATAATCAAAAGATCTTTGAATATCCCATTGATTCATAGATTTGTACATATAACCTTTATCATCAACAACATAAAAATCTTTAATTTCAGATTCATAAATCTGATTCATAATTTTATAAATTTCAGTCCCATTATAAACATCAATATTCCATACTTCATTAATATGTGCATCTCCGTTATAATCTACTTTCACATGTATATCAATATTATGAACAGTATTTTCTGATGCATAAGCCAAATCTATATTAAAACATAAAATAGACAGAAATAGAGAAAATATAATTATATACTTTTTCATGGAATTCCTCCTTTTCTTTCCATATTATATTGTAC
Organism: Coprobacillaceae bacterium; assembly: GCA_045614925.1. Lineage (GTDB taxonomy): Bacteria > Bacillota_I > Bacilli_A > Erysipelotrichales > Coprobacillaceae > JAZLDV01. The sequence continues at coordinate 28,445 of JAZLDV010000072.1, forward strand.
TCTTTAGTATTTTTCACTACAAAATTTCAATATTTTCATTTTTAAACAAGAAAAAAGGATATCCGAAGGGATATCCGTGAAACTGGCAGCTTGCTATTGTTGCGATTGCTCACTATCGTCGCCGTTATGATGCTTAACTTCTGTGTTCGGTATGGGTACAGGTGTGTCCATCATGCCATCACCACC
>JAZLDV010000073.1:0-5208 GCA_045614925.1 Coprobacillaceae bacterium
AAAGATAACGGTAAATGGTATTACTTAGATTCAGCAATGAAAACTGGATGGCAATTCATTGATGGTGAGTGGTATTACTTAAATAGCCATATGATGACTGGTTGGCAACAAGTAAACGGTACATGGTATTATTTAAATAATTCTATGGTAACTGGATGGTTAAAAGTAGGAAATATCTGGTACTATTTCACAGATAACGGTGCAATGGTAACAGGAACTCATACTATTGATGGAAAAGTTCAAAAATTCTCATCAACAGGTGCTTGGTTAGGATAAAAATAGAAGGAATCTAGATATCTAGATTCCTTTTAATTTTTATAAAATCTTAGTTTTATTGAAATAGAATAGAAAAGATAATAAAATTATTGTATAGGAATATTTTTATAAGAGGAGGAGAAAAACGATGAAAAATATGATAAAAAGGTTTTTTCTAACATGTTTATCTATGTCAATGATTGTTACTGGCTGTTTTATAACATCATCTGATGTCTATGCACAAAATATGTTAGAAAATGTTTCACTAAATAAAACGGTGTATACAAATCCTGAAACAACAGAAAGTGATCGTCAATTGATTGTTGATGGCGATACAAGTTATATTTATAACAGAAATGGAGGAAGAATTCCTTTTTTAGATGTCCCATTTAATGGTGCAGATAGTTTGTTAGATGCAGAGGGATATTATTATAGGGAAGATGCTTATGTTATTGTCGATTTAGGTGCTGAATATGTGATTGACTCTTTAAAAATCTATGATTTTAATAACGTAAGTGCAGATGCACGTGATTATACTTATAGTGTGTCTTTAAGCTGTGATAAAGAGTTTAGTTTAGAAAATCAGGAAGATGCTACTTGGACATATGTAGGAAGAACTCCTCAAGGTTTAAATACATGTGTTACTGATTTTGATTTAACAAAAAAAGTTGTAGCAAGATATGTTAAATTACATGATTTAAGAGTGTTTAATGCAACATCATTTGCGATGTGTGAAATACAGGTCTTTGGATTTAATGCTGATAATATTGAAAATGTAAAGACTTATGCATTGAATGAATTAAATACATATAAAGCAGATATTGAATTATCTGATAATGAACAGGCAAATAAAGATGCTATTTTAAACGAAAAAATTGATTTCATTCAAAATGCTTCAACTTATCAGGATATTATTGGAGCATTAAATGAAGGATATGAAGAGATTGATCAGGCAATTGATTTTTCTAATTATAAAGCAAATAAAATAGATGAAATAATTAATTATAAAAATAGTGTAGGTCTATTTGATGAAAAGAATACTGAATTACAAAAACAAAAATTAGAAAAAGCATTAGAAGATATTTCTAATGCTGCTAGTAAAGAAGATATTGATAGTATTGTCAATAACTACAAAAATGAGATTGATCAATTTGAAATGATTATTAATTTAGCTTTAAATAAAGATGCTTATGCCTCCTCTATTGAAGCTAATTCTGTAAAGGCAAAATTAGCAGTAGATGGGGATAATACTTCTAAAAATTCTAGATGGGGAAGTGCAAAAGGAAATGGTCCTCATTGGATTTATGTAGACTTAGGAGAAAATAAAGATATTCGAACTGTCAAAGTATTCTGGGAAACAAGAAAAGCAACGGCTTATTCAATTCAAGTGAGTCAGGATGCATCAAATTGGGAAACTGTTCAAGGTTTTACTTCTAGACCAGCAAAACTTGAAGAATATTTTACTTTTACACAAACAAAAAATGCAAGATATGTAAGATTGTATGTTGAAGCTTTTACAAAAGAAGATCCTGATGGAGGAATAGAGTACAATACAATTTCTATTTATGAGTTAGAAGTGTATGGAGTAAAAATTCAAGATCCTATAACAAATATTGCAAGAGGAAAAACTGTAGTTGCTTCTTCTAAAGAAGCTAATTCAGTAAGACCAGAATTAGCAGTAGATGGAGATACAACATCTCGTTCATCTCGTTGGGGAAGTGCAAAAGGGGCAGGACCTCATTGGATTTGTGTTGATTTAGGCGATAAAATGGATGTTCGTTGTGTAAAAGTTTTCTTTGAACAAAGAAAACCAACAGCTTATTCTATTCAAATTAGTGATGATGGAGAACACTTTGAAACTGTAAAAGAATTTAATGATAGACCTAAAATTCATGAAGATAGAATAGTATTGGATAAAACATATACAACACGATATGTAAGATTATATATAAGTTCATTTACAGAAGAAGATCCTGATGGAGGAACAACATGGAATACTGTTTCTATTTATGAATTAGAAGTTTATGGTGGTATTGTGAAACCATCAATTCAAGAATATTTATCTCAAATTCAAATTCATGTTAGTGAAGATGGTGGAAAATTAGAATATAGTTTACCTGAGTTTGAAGATGAAGATATTGAAATTTCATATAATGGAACAGATTATGAACAGGTTGTAGATTATGATTTAACTGTTTATAAACCAATTGTTGATACTAAAGTATTAGTATCATTTAAAGTAGTAAATAAAAAGACAGAAGCTTATGAATTTATTGAAATACCTGTAACTATTGAAGGAACTTATAGTGTAGAGGATGGTGACAATGAGTCTCCACTTGTTTTACCAGAACTAAGTGAATGGAAAGGTTTTACTGGATATTTCAATGTTACTGATTCTTCAAAGATTGTTATTGAAGATGAATCTTTAAAAGATATAGCAGAAGAATTTGCTAAAGATTATAAAGATATTGTGAAAAATGATATTGAAGTTATTGTAGGTCATAAAAATGATGCAAAAGCAGGGGATTTCTTCTTTGCATTTACAGATGATTTAAGCAAAGGTTTAAAAGAAGAAGGATATTTAATGAGTATTGAAGATTATATCAGTGTTGAATCTGAGAGTGCTACTGGTGCTTATTGGGCTACACGTACAATACTTCAATCATTAAAAACGAGTGGGGATTATACAATTCCTAAAGGTATAACAAGAGATTATCCTTTATATGAAGTAAGAGGTATGATTCTTGATGTAGGACGTAAAACATTTACAATGAGTCAATTAAAACAAATTGTAAAACAAATGTCTTGGTATAAAATGAATGATATACAAGTTCATTTAAATGATAACTTTATTTGGGTAGAAAAAGTTCAGGCAGCAGGTAGAGATCCATTATCTGCATATTCAGGATTCAGATTAGAATCTGATATTAAAAAAGGTGGAACAACTATCTTAGGAAATGAAAATACTGAATTTACATATCAGGATGATTTAACAAGTAAAGATGTTTATTATACTAAAGATGAATTTAGAGATTTTATTCATGATTCTAAAACTATTGGTGTAAACATTGTCCCTGAAATTGATACACCAGCACATTCTTTAGCTTTAACAAAAGTATTACCAGGTCTTAGAACAAGTACATCTGGACGTGATAATGATCATTTAGATTTAGCAAAACAATATGATGAATGTTATGACTTTGTAACACAAATCTTTGATGAATATATGTTAGGTGATAATCCAGTATTTTCTAAAGATACAGTAGTTCATGTTGGTTGTGATGAATATCTAGTTGCACCAAATGCATTTAGACAATTCTGTAAAGATATGATTAATTATGTTGAAGATACAGGAAGAGTTGCTCGTATTTGGGGAAGTTTAACTAAACTAGTAGGTGATGGAAGTGTAGTTGTAGAAGGTCATGGTGTTCAGATGAACTTATGGGATGAAGGCTATGCAAATATGTATGAAATGTATGAATTAGGTTATGATTTAATTAACTGTAATGACAATGATTATTATATTGTACCTAATGCAGGATATTATAAAGATTATTTATCTGCTGATACTATGTATAATAAGCCTATGAATAATATTGGTGGTCTTTCTATCCCTGCAGGTGATAAACAGATGATTGGTGGAGCATTTGCAGTATGGAATGATTTAATTGATTATAGAGATAACGGTATTAGTGAATATGATGTTTATGTACGTTTTAATCAACATTTAGGATTATTTGCTGCTAAAGTATGGGGTAAAGGAGATTTATCTTTACAACAAGCTCAATCTATAGCTAAAACTTTAGGTGATGCACCAAATACTAATTTTGGATATGAATTAAAAGATGTACAAGATGAAGATTATGCAATTACAGATGTAAATAATAGTGAAGTCATTGTAGAAAATGATGAAAATATTTTAAAATTAAATGGTGGAGAAAGTTATGCGACTACATCATTTGAAACTGTAGGTTTAAATAATACTTTAAAAGTAAAAGTTAAACGTACAAGCAATAGTACAGATAATCAAATATTATTTGAATCAGATTATGGAACTATTAAAGCAGTACAAAGCGGTACTGGTAAAGTCGGTATCACAAGAGAAAACTTTAATTATTCATTTAATTATACTCTACCTTTAAATGAATGGGTTGAATTAGAATTTAGAAATAAATTTGAACAAATCAGTTTATATGTGAATGGGCAATTGGTTGATACTTTAGGTGATGGAGAAACTATTGAAGGTAGACCAATGAAAGCAACATGTATGTTCCCATTAGCAAAATTAGGTAGTGAAACAGAAGCATTTGTTGGATATATGTCAAATGTACAATTAAATGATAAAGAAATTGTGTTTGTACAAGAAATCAAACAAGCAGATTATACAAAAGTAGATGAAGTATTACAGTTAGTACAACAAAGTGATTTATCAATTTATACAAAAGAGTCAGTTGATATATTACAAGCAGCAATAAATGCTGTTGTAAGAGATTTAGATATCACTAAACAAGAAGAAGTTAATAAGATGGCACAAGATATTATTGATGCATTCAATAATTTAGTGATTGATGAACCAGTTGTAAGTGCAGATAAATCAGCACTTGAAGCATTAGTAAAACAAGCAAGTAAATTAGAAGCAGATAAATATACTGAAGATTCTTATGCATTCTTAGTTGCAGCATTACAAACTGCTAATACTGTATTAGAAAATAAAGAAGCAACTCAAGAAGCAGTTGATCAGGCTCAGTTATACTTACAATTAGCTATTGATGGTTTAAAAGAAAAAGAACCAGTAGTCGTAGTAAATAAAGCAGCATTAAATGCAGCATTAGATGCTTACTTTAGTACAGATGCAAGCAAATATACAGAAGAATCATTTGCAGCATTCTTCTCTAAATATGTTGCTGCAAAAGTTGTCGCAGACAATGCTGATGCAACTCAAGAAGAAGTAGA
>JAZLDV010000074.1:0-14250 GCA_045614925.1 Coprobacillaceae bacterium
TGCAGAAGGTGTAATGCAAACTGGATGGATCAAAGACAACAACAAATGGTACTATTTAAATAGCCATATGATGACAGGATGGCAAAAAGTTGACGGTCAATGGTATTACTTAAATAGCCATATGATCACTGGATGGTTAAACGATGGTGGTAAATGGTACTTCTTAGACTCAGCTATGAAAACTGGATGGGTTAAAGATAACGGTAAATGGTACTTCTTAGACTCTGAAATGAAAACTGGATGGATTCAAGACGGAGGCAAATGGTACTACATGAATAGCCATATGATGACTGGATGGCAACAAGTAAACGGTACATGGTATTATTTAAATAACGCTATGGTAACTGGATGGTTAAAAGTAAATGGAACTTGGTACTATTTCAATTCTAAAGGTGCAATGGTAACAGGAACTGTCACTATTGATGGAAAAGTACAAAAATTTAATTCTAACGGTGCTTGGTTAGGATAAAAATATGAGACAGGATACTACTATCCTGTCTTTTTTTTCTTTTTCTTTTCATGAAGTTGAAAATGCTTACAATAGTCGTTATAATCTACTTGTAAAATTTTGAAAGGAGAAAAACAATGGGAAAGAAATTTACAAAAGTTTTATTAGCTTTATCTATGTTAGTTTCTACTGTTCTTCCACAATTACAAAGTGCTTTTGCTGCTGGAGCTGAAGCTTATGTGGTTGTAGATGACACAACAACTTCTTCATCTAATGACCATTATTTTACTTTTAGCGATGCGACAAGTACTGATGGAAAAACTGGATGGGTTGCTGATACAAAAGGAACTATTGTAGATAATCAGCATGCTGATGCAGCTAAAACTCAACATTGGGTTTGGAATGAAAATTATAATGAAGCGAAAAAGCATACATATACTTTTACATTTAAAGGAACTGGTGTTGAATTAGTTGGTGTTAAAAATGATGCGCAAAATACATTTAAAATGGATAATGAAAATGCTGTAACATTTGACATTAGTGGAGCTGCAAATCAGACAACAACGTTATATTCAAGAAAAAATTTAACGTATGGAACTCATAGCGTAACAGTAACATTACCAGAAGGAGGAACTGGGTTACAAGTATGTTATGCTAAAGTTTATGGAAATGTAGAAGAAACTACACGTATTCCATTTACGCAAACAAGTGGAGATACAAACAAATTTACTTATTCTCCAACTGGATGGAGTGCAATGGGTGGAAGTTCAGAACACGTATGGTCTGATGCACCTGGTTCAAATCCATCTGATATCTACTATGAAGTTAAATTCGTAGGGCATAAAATTGATGTTTATGCTGGTAAAAACCATCCTATGGGTATGGTTGAATATTTTGTTGATGGTGTATCTAAAGGGAAATACTCTTTATTCAATTCATCAAATATCAATTCTACATTAATTACAACAATTGATGGATTAACTGAAGGTGAACATACATTCAGAGCAGTTGCTACAGGAGAAAGAGCGTCTGGTTCTACAAATACTTTAATTGACTGTGCTGATGTTGTTGTTTACCATGCTCCATATACAATTGAAAATATTACAATTGGTGATGGAAGTGGAAAAGTAACTTTAAGTGAAGGAGCAACTCACCAAATTACATATAATGTAACTCCATCATATGTAACAATTAATGATGCAGTATTTGCTTCTACAAATGAAAAAGTTGCAACAGTTTCTGAAACTGGATTAATTACTGCACAAGGTGTAGGAACTGCAGATATTATTATTGCTTCTGCAAAATATAATGCAACTTTAATGTATAGTGTTGAAGTCACAGCTTCTAATCCAGATATGGGTGGAAGTATTGTAGATGTTGATACACAATATACACAAGACAGATATAATGAAGTGAAAAACTTAGGTATTACATCTAAAACTTTAAATGGATGGAAAAATGATACTGTTATTTCTGAAATTTCAATTGTTTCTAAAGGATCACGTTTAGAAAATGTTGTTGTTTCAGCAAGTGATTTAACAGGTACTAAAGGAAAAATCGATGCTGCTAATGTAGAAACTTCATTTATTAAATCTACAAAAGCATATAATGGTTCATATTTAGGTTATGGTAATCCAACAAGACCATTACCTGAAGTGACTGCTTCAAACAGATCAGAAAGTAATGATATTTTATATCAAGATGGATCTGTTCCTATGACTATTCCATTCAATAGTGTACAAAACGTATGGGTATCAATTAATATTCCTAAAGATGTAGCTGCAGGTACATATACAGGTAAAATTACTGTAAGTGCTAAAGGTGTAGATCCATTAGAATTTACATATACAGTTAATGTTGCAGATGCAACATTAAGTGATGCAAGTGAATTTGCAAATGGATTTGACATTGAATTATGGCAATATCCATATACAAGTGCTGAATATTATGGTGTAGAACCATTCTCAAAAGAACACTTAGAAATCTTAAAACCAATTATGGCTTTATACAAAAAAGTAGGTGGACATGCAATTACAACATCTATCGTTGAAGAAGCATGGAGTGGACAAACTTATAGTGCAAATTCTGTTCATTATCCATCTATGATTAAATGGATTAAAAATGGAAATACATTTACTTATGATTATACAGATTTTGATGCATGGGTATCATTCTGTAAATCACAAGGTTTAGGAGATAAGATTGTATTATATAGTATTGCTCCATGGAATAATTCTATTGGATATTATGAAAATGGAACATTAAGATATCAATCATTTAACTTAAATTATTCTTCAGATCAGACAATCTGGAAAAACTTCTTAAAAGATTTAATTCTTCACTTAGAAGAAAAAGGATGGTTTGAAGATGCTTATATGGGTATTGATGAAAGAGGATTTAGTGCAACTGCATTTGATTTAATTGAATCAGTAAAAAATAATGACTTACCTCATCTTCAAAAACCATTAAAAACTGCTGGTGCTATGGATAACTTTGTTAATAAATGGGACTTAGCATTACGTGTAACAGACTTAAATGTTGGAGATACAGCAGCAGCTGCTCATCCAACTGAATTTAAACAATTATTAGCAGAACGTGAAGCAAAAGGATATAGAACAACTCTTTATTCTTGTACTGAACATGCTCCTGGACAATTCTCATTAAGTGCACCAGTAGAAAGTTATTGGGCAATCTTAAATGCAGGAAAAATGGGAACTGCTGGATTCTTACGTTGGGCATATGATGCTTGGGTAGCAAATCCATTAGAGGATACAACACATAATGCATTTGAAGCTGGAGACTGTTTCTTAGTATATCCAAGTGAAAAAGATGCTGCAGTTAAAACTGTTCATAGTTCTGTAAGATTAGAACGTTTAGCTGAAGGTGTAAGAGATGTAAATAAATTAATGTTAATGGTTAAAGATGTTCCTGCTTTACAAGCTAAAGTGGATGAAGTATATGCATCAATCCAATTTGCATTAAAAACACAAAGAAATTATTTAACTGATGCACAAGTTCAACAATTAATTAATGAAACAGCATCATTTAAAGAAAAATTAAATAATTTAACTCAAGAATATATTGTATTAAAACAAGGTGGAACTGATAAAGTTGACTATGTTGAAATTACAGCACAAACAAAAACAATTGAAACAGGTGCAACATTACAATTAAATGCAACTGTTTTACCAAGTAATGTATTTGATAATACAGTAACTTGGACTTCATCTAATGATAAAGTAGCAACTGTTGATGCACGTGGAGTTGTAACTGGAAAAACTCCAGGAAGTGTAACAATTACAGCAACTTCTAACTTAGATGCAACTAAAAAAGCAACAGTAACAATTACTGTAAAAACAAAAGAAATTGATAGCAGTAAATTAGTTTCATATTACTCATTTGATGATGTGAGTGGAACAACAGTTAAAGATAGCTGGGGAACTCGTAATGGTAAATTACAAGGTAGTGCAGCTATTGAAAAAGGTAAAGGTGGAAATGCATTATATGTAACAACTCCTTTAGAAGGTATGAAATTAGAAGGAAGTTCAGGATTAGGAAAAACTTGGACAATTTCTTATTGGGTAAAAGCAACAACTGACTTTGATAAAAAAATCTGTGAATTAATGGATAGTACTCAAAGTTATGCATTCTCAATGAAAATGGATACTTCACGTGAATCAGGATTCAGAGTAGGTACTGGTAGTGGAGATGTGTTAACAATTAAATATGGATTCGCTAAAGATAACTGGTATCATATGACTTGGACACAAGATACTACTGATGGTATCTCAATGTATGTCAATGGTGTAAAAGTTGCATCTAATAACTGGACTGCATCTAGAAATATTAAAGCACCTATTGATATTATTGGTGGTGTAGGATTTACTGGTTATATTGATGAAGTAAAAGTATATAACTGTGTATTAACTGCAGAAGAAATTCAAGCAGGTATGTTAGTAAACGGTATTACTGTTGCTAGCAACAATGTTAATATGAATGTTGGTGAAACTTATTCATTAGATGCAGTATTAGTATCTGATAAAGAAGATAAGACATTAACTTATAGTTCTGATCAAAGTGATATTGTATCAGTTGATGAAAATGGTGTATTAACAGCTCATAAAAAAGGAACTGCTATTATTACTGTTGAAAATAAAGCAGGTGGATTTGTTGAATATGTTACAGTTAACGCAACTAAGTTAATCTATGCTCAAAACACATTACCTGTTTACATGTTAAATGAAAAATATGTAACTGATATTGATAATCCAAAAGATGATCCAAATAGAACAAATAAATATTTAGGTCAGCCAGATATGGTGCGTACTGCATCAGGACGTTTAATTACAGCTTATCCTAATGGACATGGTAAAGGACCTCTTATCATGCAAATTAGTGATAATGAAGGTGAAAGCTGGACTATGAAAAAAGATATCCCAACATCTTGGGCAGGTTCACAAGAAACACCAACATTATATGTATTAAATGTAACAGTAAATGGAAAACAAATTGAAAGAATTATCTTAGTAACTGCATGTCCTGGATGGGGAACTGATAGTAATGGTAACCAATACGGATGGAATATGTCATACTCTGATGATAATGGTGATACATGGACTGAATATGAACATTACTGGAGTGAAGTAGCTCCTGGAGATACAAATGACTGTATCGTTGCTATGTCAAGTTTAGTTCAATTAAAAGATGAAAATGGTAACTATGTTGAACAATGGATGGGTAACTTTCATAATTATCAATATGTTAACTATAAAACTATTTTAACATTTGATGAAGATGGTACTCCACATTGGTCACAACCTGAAACTTATTTAAGTGAATACAGAAGTATTGAATCTACATATCAAATGTGTGAAATTGGTATGTTCAGATCACCTGATGGAAAACGTATTGTTGGTTTAGCAAGATCACAATCACATAACAATCCTTCAACATTAATCTATTCTGATGACGAAGGAAAAACATGGTCTAAACCAATGGATTTACCTGGTACATTAGCAGGTGAAAGACATAAAGCTGTATATGATCCAATCAGTGGAAGATTAGTTATTACATTTAGAGAAATTAGTTTCGACTTAAATGGAAATAATCAGTTTGATGGAAATAGCGACTGGATCTGTGAAGACTGGGGAATTTGGGTTGGAACTTATGAAGACTTAATGAACCAAGAAGAAGGTCAATATAGAATTCGTATTGCAGAAGACTGGGTACAAAATGCGAAAAAAGGTGATACTGGTTATGCTGGTATTGTCGTATTAGAAGATGGAACATTCATTATGGATTCTTATGGTCACTGGGATAAAGCATATTCTGAAAGTTATGGTGGATCTGTAACTAGTGACTTGTGTTATATCAAACAAGCTAAATTTAAATTAGGTGAGTTTGAAAATGATTATGGATTAATTGATTACAATGAATTAGATGTAGCAATTAGAGAAGCAGATGCATTAGATTTATCAAAATATGATGAAGCAGATGCAAATGCATTTATTGAATTGTTAGCACAAGTTGTAGCATTAAGAAATGGTCATTATGCTGCACAAATTCAAGTTGATGAAGCAGTAAAATTATTAACTGATGCAATGGAAGACTTAACTGAAAAAGCTGAACCAGCTAAAAACGGTTGGGAAAAAGTTGATGAAAAATGGTACTTCTACGTAGATGGTGTTGCACAAACTGGATGGGTTAAAGATGCTGGAAAATGGTACTTTATGGATGAATCTGGTGTAATGCAAACTGGATGGATCAAAGACAACAACAAATGGTACTATTTAAATAGTCATATGATGACTGGATGGCAAAAAGTAGACGGTCAATGGTATTACTTAAATAGCCATATGATCACTGGATGGTTAAACGATGGTGGTAAATGGTACTTCTTAGACTCAGCTATGAAAACTGGATGGGTTAAAGATAACGGTAAATGGTATTTCTTAGACTCTGAAATGAAAACTGGATGGATTTTAGACGCAGGCAAATGGTACTACATGAATAGCCATATGATGAGTGGTTGGCAAAAAGTAAACGGTACATGGTATTATTTAAATAACGATATGGTTATTGGTTGGTTAAAAGTAGGAGAAATTTGGTACTATTTCACAGATAACGCTGGAATGGTAACAGGTAATGTGACTATTAACGGAAAAGTTCAAAAATTCTCATCAACTGGTGCTTGGTTAGGATAAAAAGAAGGGCAGAACGAAAGTTCTGCTTTTTTCTTTGTAATCAAAAAGCATTGGTTATATGATTAATGATTGTTCTTTATAAATCATATACAGGTATTTCATTTCAAAAAAATTTTCTAATATTTTTTCTAAATCTAATAATTCTTTTTTTACTATATAAACTGATTTACTAAGAAGTAAATCGTTTATAAATGTATAAAAATGATAACTGATTTGATGAATAATTTAACCCGTATAATTTTTCTAATTATATCTTTATAATCAAATAAAAAAGTGTTATTATAGTAGGGCAAAAGAGGTGGAAAAATGGCTAAAAGAGTAGTGTTAGGATTAAGTGGTGGAGTGGATAGTGCTGTTGCTGCTTATTTATTAAAACAACAAGGATATGAAGTAATCGCTGTATTTATGCGTAACTGGGATTCTTCTTTAAATAATGATATTTTAGGAAATCCTACAAATAATAATGATATCTGTCCTCAAGAAGAGGATTATAATGATGCAATTAAAGTTGCTAAACATTTAGGTATTGAACTTAGACGTGTAGATTTTATTAAAGAATATTGGGATCATGTATTTACATATTTCTTAGAAGAATATGCAAAAGGAAGAACACCAAATCCTGATATCTTATGTAATAAACATATTAAATTCAAAGCATTCTTAGATTATGCTAAATCTATTGATGCAGATTATATCGCAACTGGACATTATGCAAGAGTTGAACATCATGAAGGTGAAGATTCTGTTATGTTAAGAGGTGTAGATGGAAATAAAGATCAGACATATTTCTTATGTCAGTTAAATCAGTCTCAATTACAGGCTTCATTGTTCCCAGTAGGGGAATTAACTAAACCTGAAGTAAGACAATTAGCAATTGATTTAGAAATTCCAGTTGCTCATAAAAAAGATAGTACAGGAATCTGTTTTATTGGAGAAAGAGATTTCAGAGAATTCTTAAAGAACTATATTCCTGCTAAACCAGGAAAAATGCAAGATATCCAAAGTGGTAAAATCATTGGTGAACACCAAGGAATTATGTACTATACAATTGGTCAAAGAAAAGGTTTAAATATTGGTGGACCAGGTGAAGCATGGTTCGTTGTAGGGAAAAACTATGATGAAAATATTCTTTATATCTGCCAAGGTGATCAAAATGACTGGTTAATGAGTGATGGTGCATTAATTACTGATGTGAATTGGGTACCAAGTGTTAAACCAGTAGGTGAAATGGATTGTACAGCAAAATTCAGATATAGACAAAAAGATAATGATGTTTCTATTCGTTTTATTGATGAAACAACAGTTTATGTTTCATTTAAACATTTAGTTAAATCAGTAACTCCAGGTCAAGCTGCAGTATTCTATGATGGAGATGTATGTTTAGGTGGAGGAACTATTGAAAAAGTTTATAAAAATAACGAGGAGATTACTTATTTATAATGATTGAATATACTGGAATTATAAAATATGTACGTTTCTATAGTGAAGAAACAAAGTTTATTGTTTGTACAATTGAAACAGACCAGGAAGACAAACCTATATCTGCAACAGGATATATGACTTATGCCTCTTCAATGGATAAGTATCGTTTTACTGGTGATTATATTATGCATCCCAAATATGGGAAACAATTCCAGATTGAATCTTATGAAATTATATTAGCGAATGATGAGGACGAAATCATTCGCTATTTATCTAGTAAGCTATTTAAAGGAATTGGGAAAAAGCAGGCAACTGCTATTGTAGAAGCATTAGGAAAAGATGCTTTAACACTTATTAAAGAAGATAAACATGTATTAGATTATATTGTAGGAATGTCTGAAAAGAAAAGAGACTTAATTTATGATGTTCTAACAACTCAGGATTTTGATAATGAAGTTTTATCATTTTTTATGGAACATGGAATATCTACACGATTTTTATCTTTAATTCAAACTGTTTATCAGGAAAGAACATTAGATGTACTTACAAATAATCCGTATCAGCTAATAGATGATATTGACGGTATTGGTTTTAAAACAGCAGATGATTTAGCTTTAAAAGTAGGAATTGATCCTAAAGATGAACATAGATATAAAGCAGCTATTGCATATGCATTAAAAGAAGCATGTTATCAGGATGGAAGTACATATCAGGATAAAGAAAGAATATATAAAAATTTTAAAAGATATATTCATACATGTGAAATAGAACAGTTTGATCGTTTATTAGAAGAATTAATAGAGGATTATAAAGTTGTCTTAAAAGAAGATAAATATTATTCTTATGATATTTATGAAAGTGAAGATATTATATCAAAAACATTTCATAGATGGTTAGATGCTCCTCGATATAGTTATGATGAGCAGGAAGTTGAACTTATTTTAAAACAGTTAGAAGAAACTTTATGCATTGAATATGATGACTTACAAAAAGAAGCTATCTATCTATTTTTAAAAGAATCTGCGATGATTCTAACTGGAGGACCAGGAACAGGAAAATCAACTATCGTCAATGCTATTATAAAAATGTATATGAAATTTAATCCTGATCAAAGAATTGCTTTAGTTGCTCCAACAGGAAGAGCATCAAAACGATTAAGCGAAGTCACAGGTGTAGAAGCATGTACAATTCATAGATTATTAAAATGGGATCTTCATACGAATACATTTGCAGTTAATGAGCATAATCCTTTAGACTATGATCTTATTATAATAGATGAGTTTTCTATGGTTGATTCATTATTATTTGCATCATTACTAAAAGCAAGTCGTAAAGTGACAAAGATTTTATTAATAGGGGATGATCAGCAGTTACCATCAGTATCACCTGGTCATGTCTTAAAAGATTTATTAGAGAGTTCTCTTGTTCCTACTGTACAATTAACAAAAATATACAGACAAGCATCACAAAGTGGTATTGTTCATTTAGCTCATAGTATTAGAAATGATGAATATGATCCATCATTGTTTAATGATTATAAAGATATTCATTTTAGCACATGCCCACCAGCAAATATTGTTCATTATGTTACACATATTGTTTCTAAAGCGATTGAACAAGGATACGATTCATCTGATATACAAGTTTTAGCCCCTATGTATAATGGAATTGCAGGAATCGATGCATTAAATGATGCCTTGCAGGATTTATTAAATCCAAAAGCTTCCTATAAAAATGAATTGAGAGTAGGAAGAAGATTATTTAGAGAAGGAGATAAAATCCTTCAGTTAAAAAATAGAGTTGATGATAATGTTTTTAATGGAGACATTGGAACATTAGTTGAAATTATTTTAAAAGATAATATAGATAATATGAATGATATACTTATAGTAGATTTTGATGGGACATTTGTAGAATACAGCAATGCTGATTTCTATACAATTACACATGCTTATTGTATGAGTATTCATAAATCTCAAGGGAGCGAATTTAAAATTGTTGTTATGCCTGTATTAAAAGATTACTATATTATGTTAAAAAAGAATCTTTTATATACAGGATTAACACGTGCGAAACAATCTTTATTCTTGCTTGGTGATCATCATGCTTTTATGATAGGAATAGATAATAATCATGATGATAAAAGAAAAACAACTTTAAAAGAAAAATTAATTCAAACTCCTCAACTTAGTGTGTATGATTTTATGTAATAATGTTCATAATAGTAACGAAAGGGATGATGATATGTCAAAACTTACAGTTGCTTTTCTATCAGCAGGTATGGTTGCTGCCGCAATGATTATGATGGCAGATATGCCAGTTGCTGATGATGTTGAAGATACAGTTCATAAAGCAAAAAAAGCATTAAAAGAAACATTATAAAAAGGACATTTTGTCCTTTTTATTATTATTGGGGGTTAATATGATAAAAATACAATTATTAAAAAATATTATAGTGTATTGTATTACTTTAATACTCTTATATTATGTCTATACATTATTTAATTTGTCTTCTTTACTTCTTTATATTTATCATTTTATTATACCTATTATAATCGCTATATTTATACATTTTATTATAGACCCTATCATTGAATATTTTTCAAGTGATCGGTTAAAAAGAAAATATGTTGTCATATTACTGTTTATGCTTTTATTATTAGGTGGGCTTATATTACTATATTATGTTATACCTTATATATTGGATTCATCATTACTTTTATATCAGTCAATAAAAACAAAAAAATTTATCATCCCACCATCTCTATCTTCTATAATCACTTATTTGAATCAATTTAATATATTAGCATTATGTATGGATTATTTAAATAAATGGACAGTTTCATTTGTAACATGTTTTAGATATCTTATAGTTGGATTAGGAATCTCTTTTTATTTATCTTATGATAATATACATGTTATTGATAGATTGATTGTTTATATTCCTTTTACATATCAGGGATTATGTATGCAAACATTAAAAAGAATAAAAATAGTGACGTATAGATTTATAAAATCATTATTTAAAGATTTTATTTTATTTTTTATTATGTCTTCTTTATTATTTCTTTTCATTGATCCTTCTTTATTTATCATTATTGCTTTTATTCTTTCACTCACAAATCTTATTCCTTATATTGGACCAATATTAGGAGGAATACCTATAGTATTATATGAATATATACAATCTGAAACATTAGGATTATATGCCTTATTAGCAATAATAGTATTACAATATATAGAATCATCCTATATACAGCCATTTCTATTTTCTAAAACAACGCATGTTCATCCTATATTTCTTATATTATCTTTAATCTTTTTTTCAGATATATTTGGTATAGTTGGTATGATATTTTCTCCAATATTCTTATTATATATTATTTATATTTATAAACTTCTTGTCGATTTGAAAGTATTTTTGTATATACAAAGAAAAATTGTAGATGAATGATACAAAGATGAGAAATCTAAAATAATTATATATGTATAATTGGTATGTAAAATCTAATTCTTAGTTAAGTTTATTTGTGTTAATTATGTCATAATTATGTTATAATAATGACAATAAAGAGGAGTGATTTTATGCCAATTATAAAACCTATTCGTGATCTAAGAAATACTAATGAAATATCTGATATAGCTCATAAACTGAATGAACCCATTTTTATTACAAAAAATGGTTATGGTGATTTAGTTGTCATGAGTATTGAAACTTATGAGAGATTAATAGAAACTAAAAAAATTGATACAGCGATAGAAGAATCAGAAAAAGACTATAATAACACAAATAAGACATATGATGCACATGTTGCTTTTGATTTAGTTAAATCAAAATATAATGGAAAAATTTGATGTAAAATTATTATCTAAAGCAGTTAATGATTTAGATAATATTTGTGAATATTATGCAAATAAGAATTATGATTTTGCAATCATTCAAAATATTTTAAATCTTATTGAAAATGAAATATTAAGTTTGTCTTTTCTTCCCTATAGAGGGGCGTTAAGAAAAACAGGAAAATTCAAAAATATGGGTTATAGACAGTTGTTTGTAAAGAGTTATGTTATCGTATATAGAATTGATCAGTTAGCAAATACTGTCTATGTTGTAACAATTCAACATTCATTCAAATCATTTTAAGTTATAGATAAATCTATAACTTTTTTTGTTTTATAAATTAAAGTATACAAGATAATTATTAAGAAATCTTAATAATTCTATTAACTAAATATTAAGATTTGATGTGTATTATAAAAGTGTAAATAAATATTTAGGTGATTTAAAATGGTTTTGATTGAAAAGTTATTTGAACTCAATATGAGTGAACCTAAACTATATGGTTTATTTCATATTGTTAGTCTTATATTAACAGTATTACTTATAGTTATACTGTTAAAAAAGAGAAAAGGGGTGAGAAAAGTATTGTTTGTAAGTTCACTTGCTGTGATGATTTTAGAAATATATAAACAATTGTATTTTAGTTATATTGGTCATGGGCAATTTGTATATAACTGGAATGTATTTCCCTGGCAGTTTTGTTCAACACCTATGTATATAGGAATACTTGCAGCTATTACAGACAATAAGAAATTCCATTATAGAATGTGCTGTTACTTAAGTACATATGCTTTAATGGCTGGAATATGTGTGATGTTGTATCCTGTAAGTGTTTTTGTTGACAATGTATTGATCAATATTCAGACAATGGTTAATCATGGAATAATGATTGTGATAGGTATATACTTATTGTTAGGTAATTATATAAGAGGTGAAATGAAAACATTGTTAGAAGGCTTTAAAGTCTTTGTGGTTTGTGTAATGATTGCAATGATACTAAATGAATGGGCTAATTATTGTGGAGTGTTAAGAAATTATTCATTTAATATGTTTTATATCAGCCCTTATTTACAAGGTGAATTACCTGTTTATAGCTTAATACAAGAAAATATACAATATCCTTATTGTCTGATTATTTATATAATAGGTTTTACAATAGGGAGTGGACTTATATTGATGATTATTGGATATATAAAGAAGTGGAGGAATAAATATGAATATTTTAGTTGTAGATGATGATAAAGAGATTGTTGATAGTATAGGTATATTTTTATTGGCAGAAGGATATGTAGTGTTTAAAGCAAATAATGGCATAGATGCATTAGAAATGTTAAATGAAAATGATATTCATTTAATGATTTTAGATATTATGATGCCTAAACTTGATGGGATTAGAACACTTATGACACTTAGAGAATCTAGAAATATCCCAGTTATATTATTATCAGCAAAAACACAAGATTATGATAAGGTTTTAGGTTTAAGTGCAGGTGCAGATGATTATATCACAAAACCATTTAATCCTTCTGAGTTAATCGCAAGAGTAAAATCACATCTAAGACGATATACACAGTTAGGATCTATAGTAAAGGAAAGAGGAGTTATTCATATAGATGGTTTATGTGTAAATACGGATAATAAAACTGTAAGTGTAGATGGTGAATTTGTGAGATTAACACCGATAGAATATAAGATATTAGAATTATTAGTGAAAAATAGAAAGAAAGTCTTTAGTGCACAGGATATATATCAATATGTATGGAATGAAGATTATGCCATTACAGATAATGCTATTGCTGTACATATTAGACATATTAGAGAAAAAATAGAAATTAATCCTAAAGAACCAAGATATCTGATTAATGTCTGGGGAATAGGATATAAAGTTGATTAGGAGGGATATTATGAAAAAAATATTATACTCTACATATACTAAAATAATTGTAAGTATTGTATGTATTTTATGTGTTATTCATGCTTTATCTGCTGGTATAGATGGACTAAAAGTGTGGGATGAATATAAAAGTGAAATTTATCATTTTGAAGAAAGTTTTGATAATTGTGATGCGACATATGTAGCTTTAGCAAATGCAGAATTAGAAATGTTTTATGCTGTATCTGATTATTTGAATATTAAAAAATTTGATATAAAAGAAAGATTAGATAATCTGATAGATTCTAATCATATAGATTATTATTTATCAGTAGATGATAAAGTGATTGTGAATACAATAAAAGATATCAATCAATATTCATATTATTCAATTGTTAATATTGAAGATGATGGTAAATATAAAAAAGAGATTTTTCCAGAAGATAAAAATTATGTTTCTTAT
>JAZLDV010000075.1:0-8313 GCA_045614925.1 Coprobacillaceae bacterium
TATTAAAACCACTAACAAGAAAAGTACAAAAAACAGATGATGAATTAAAATCACATGTACAAGAATGTGTAGAATCATTACTTGTTATTCATAGTTTTCATGTAGAAGAAAGTATTTATGAAATGAATCAGGAAAAGCTAGATCTTTTTGTGGATGCGAAATTAGATAAAATGAAAATGATGAATATATTTGAAACAGTCTTATCTTTAGCAGTTCAAGGTGCATATGTAACAGGATTCTTATGGGCTGTTTATGGTGTGATGAGTGGAAATTTATCTGTAGGAAGTATTAGTGCGATTGTATCATTAGTAGGGCAAATTAAAAATCCATTTGTAGGTATAGGTGTGACTTTACCACAATTATTAGTCTTAGGTACAAATATAGAAAGAATCAAAGATTTAGTTGTTTATAAAGATGTAAAACAGATAGAAAGTTCTAAACATTATTATGATGATTTAGAATATATCAATTTAGAAAATATAAGTTTTTCATATAATGAAAAACTTATATTAAAAGATTTTAATTTAAAGATTCATAAAGGTGAAACTGTTGCGTTTGTTGGATATAGTGGTGTAGGCAAAACTACAGTATTAAAACTGTTAATGAATATTTATTCATTAAATAAAGGAAGAATCTATTTAAAATTAAAAGATAAAGAAGTGAATATCGAAGATATATCTCATGGACTTATAACATATGTTCCTCAGGATTATGGTTTGATGAGTGGAACAATCAAAGAAGCCGTTGCTTTTGGATGTAGAGATATAGATGAGAAGAGAGTTATATGGGCTTGTGAAAAAGCTTATATTCATGATGATATTCTAGAATTAGAAGATGGCTATAATACGGTATTAAAAGAACATGGTAAATCTATGTCAGGAGGGCAGATGCAAAGAATTGCACTTGCTAGAGCTATATATAGTGATTGCCCTATTATGTTATTAGATGAAGTGACATCTTCATTAAATCCTGAATTAGAAAAGAATATTCTAAAGTCTTTACAGACTTTAGATAATAAAACAATTATCATTGTTTCTCATAGAAAAGAAGTATGTGAAATAAGTAATCGTATTATAGATTTTGATGAGGTGGTATCATGAAATTTATAGATCTGCATACACATATTGCTTATAACATAGATGATGGAGCAAAAAGTATAGGAGAAACAAAAGAAATGTTAAAGCAAGCTTCTATTCAAGGATATACAGGAATGTGTATGACTCCTCATATAGATAAAGAGACTGCATCATTAGATTACTATCATCTTGTAAATGATAGATTTAATGAATTAAAAGAACTTGCATCTTCCTACAATATAAAAATATATATAGGAAATGAAATAAAACTAGATGAACATACAATGTCCATCCTTAATGACAACTTATTTTATCCTTTAAATCATTCAAGATATATATTAATAGAATGTGATTTATCACAACCTTATCATCATATATTTGATTATTTAGAAGATTATCTGAATCTTATCTTATTAAAAGGATATATTCCTATTATTGCTCATGTAGAAAGATATTATAAGGATGAAATAGACCTTGATTATATTGATTATTTAAGACAAAAAGGATGTCTTATTCAAATCAATACAACAAGTATCATAAATAAATATAAGAAAGTCAAAACTTTATTAGATTATCATTATGCTGATATTATAAGTAGTGATGCACACGATCCTCATAAACGAAATATTAATATGCTAGATGCATATAAAATACTTGTTAAAAAGGGATATAATCATGAATATTTAGAAGATATTATGTATAATCATGCAGACATGATTATACATAATAAAGATGTCGTAAGAAAAAAATATAAGAAGAGAAATCTGATACGAAAAATACTAAGTGCAAAGTAAAGACTTTGCACTTTTTTGTAGATAAAAATGCAATAAAATTATTAAAATGTACAAATAATAAGATGGTTTTATTTGGTAAAATGTTTGTGTGCTTCGTGAGGGTTGTGCTCGCTGTGCATGTAAGCGTTTAAATATTTTATTGAAAGGAGAAAACAAAGATGAAATTATTTAGAAAAGTTGGAATTGCTTCTTTAGCATTTGCTACTATGTTTTCAACTATTACTGCTAATGTAACTTTCTCTAAAGCTGCAAGTTATGTTGGAAAATTGAAAACAGTTACTTCTGCAGTTGTTGACCAAAAAGATGATAACGTAGTTTATGTTGCATTCAACGATGATGTTGCTGCAAAAATCACTTTCTTAGAAAATGATATTTTCAGATACAACGTTGACCCTACAGGTGAATACTCAGAATATTGTGTTGCTAACTCATCAACACATATGGGAAGAATTCCTCAATATCCAGATTCTTCTGATGAATACAGTAAACCAGGTGCTACTGTAAAAGATGAAGGTGGATATATTATTGTTTCAAATGGATCTACAGAAATCTTATTTGAAAAAGCAACAGCAAAAATGAAAGTTGTTGCTGATGGTAGAGTTGTATTAGAAGAAAAAGAAGCCTTATCAATAGGAGTTTCTACTACTACTCAAACTTTAGTTAAACATGAAAATGAAAACTTCTACGGTGGGGGATGCCAAAACGGACGTTTTATCCACACTGGAGAATCTATTAATATCAAAAACGAAAGTTCTTGGAATGATGGTGGAGTATCTTCTCCTAACCCATTCTATTACACAACAAATGGATATGGTGTTTTAAGAAATACCTTCAGACCAGGGGTTTATGATTTTGGTAAAACTATTGGTGACGCTGTAACTACAGTTCACAATGAAGCTGAATTAGATGCATACTATTTCGTAACAGATGAAACTCATCCAACACGTTTAGTACAAGAATTATTAGACAAATATTACCATGTCACAGGAAATCCTGTATTATTACCAGAATATGCTTTCTATGAAGGGGTATTAAACAGTTATAACCGTGACTCATGGTCAAATACAAGCGGAAGTAAAGCTTGGACAATTAAAGGTAATGAACCTTCAACAAGTAAAGGTCAAACTACTTATGAAAGTGGTATGGCTTCAGGATACAGAATACCAGCAGGAGCTCAAGCTGAATCATTAAACGGTGAAAGACCTACAGTAAGTATTCAAAACTATCCTAGTGACGTAACTACTCCTCATGAGTTCTCATCTCAAGCAGTTATTGAGCAATATGAAACTTATGACATGCCTTTAGGATTCTTCTTACCTAACGATGGTTATGGAAGTGGATACGGACAAAATGGATACTATGTAACTGGTGGAGTTAACCCAGATGGATCAAGTTCTCCAGAACGTTTAGCTGCAGTTGCTGCAAACGTACAAAACTTAGCTAAATTTACTGAATTCGCAAATGCAAAAGGTGTTGCATCAGGATTATGGACTCAAAGTTACTTAGTACCTGACGCAAATGCAAACACTTACTGGCATTTATTACGTGACTTCAAACAAGAAGTAGAAATCGGTGGAGTTACAACATTAAAAACTGACGTTGCATGGGTAGGACATGGTTACTCAATGCAGTTAGACGGTGTTAAAACTGCTTACGATATCGTAACTACAGGAAAAAGCTCACGTCCTAACATCATCTCATTAGATGGATGGGCTGGATCTCATAGATATAATGCTATTTGGACAGGTGACCAATATGGTGGTGAATGGGAATATATCCGTTTCCACATTCCAACATATATTGGACAATCATTAAGTGGTAACCCTAACGTTGGTTCTGACATGGACGGTATCTTTGGTGGTAACCAAATTATCGCTACACGTGATTATCAATGGAAATCTTTCACACCAGTTCTATTAAACATGGATGGTTGGGGAAGTTATCAAAAACATCCTTATGCATTCGGTGAACCATATACTGGTATCTCACGTATGTATTTAAAATTAAGAGCACAATTAATGCCTTATGTTTATACAACAGCTTATAGTGCTGCAAATATTGAAGTTGGTAACAATGATAAAGGTTTACCAATGCTTCGTGCTATGTTCTTAGCATATCCAGAAGATAGCTATGCACATACTAAAGATATGCAATATCAATTTATGTGGGGAGATAGCTTCTTAGTAGCTCCAGTATATCAAAATACTGCTGCTGATAAAGATGGTAACGATATTAGAAATAATATCTATTTACCAGATGAAAACCAAGTATGGATTGATTACATTACAGGTACTCATTACCAAGGTGGTCAAGTATTAAATAATTATGATGCTCCATTATGGAAATTACCAGTATTTGTTAAAAATGGTGCAATTATTCCTATGTATTCAGAAAACAACAATCCTGAACCAGTAACTGAAACTAACCCAATGGGATTAGATAAATCTGATCGTATTGTTGAATTCTATCCAGCAGGATCAACTCAATATACTGTAATCGAAGATGACGGTGATTTTATTGAAAATACAATTACTGATGTTGAAGGATATGGTAAAGTTGAATCTCTTAACTATGGTAGCCGTGTTGAAACTTTATTAACTTCTGTAGTAGAAGGAAATAAAGCAACATTAACTGCTAACAAATCTGAAGGTACTTATAACGGATATGATAAAGTTAAAAATACTACATTCATCGTTAATGTATCTAAAGAACCAACTAAAGTAACAGCAACTAATGGTGCTGCTAACTTAACAATTGAAAAAGTAACATCTAAAGAAGCATTTGATGCTGCAACTCCAGCTGCTGGAAAAGCTGTATACTTCTATGATGCTAACCCTACAATTGAAACTTATGGATCTGAAACTTTAGCTGAAACTGTAAAAGATGTTGAAGTAGCTCCAAAATTATATGTTAAATTTGCTGAATTTGATGCAACTAGTGGTGCTCAAAAATTAGTTGTTGAAGGATTCGAAAATGATGGTAAATTACCAGAAAACAAATTAAATGCTGACTTAAATGTACCTACAAACGTAGCTGCTCCAGAAGAATCAGTAGGAACAACTTATATCACATTAAACTGGGATGAAGTTGAAGGTGCTGATAGCTATGAAGTAGAAGTTAATGGTGTAGTTTATGGAGTTGGAAATGTAACTTCATTTACATTTAGTGATTTAGCATTTGGTACTGATTATACATTCAGAGTACGTGCTAGAAACGAAAAAGGATTCTCAGCATGGAGTGAAGAATTAACTGTTCAAACTTTATTAGATCCTTGGAGAAATGTTCCACAAGCTAACATTACTTGGGGATATGGAGATGCTTGGGGAGCAGTTGGTAATGCATTTAACAAATCAACTACTGATATGTTCCACTCTTCAGATACTGTAACTAAAGATCAAGCTATGGTATTTGATTATGGACAAGCATATCAATTAGATAAGTTTGAATATTTCCCACGTCCAGACTTATCAAACGGTACAGTTTACAAAATGAATGTTTATACTTCATTAGATGGTGTAAACTGGAAACTTGCTTGGGATGGTGAAAACAACGCTGCATGGACTTACACTTCAGGTGCAACTGCTGCTGAAAACGTAAAAACAGTTGATTTAAATGGAGTAAGTGCTAGATATGTAAAATTATCTGTTATTTCTTCAGTAGGAAACTTCTTTGCTGCTGCTGAATTAGCAATTCATAAAGTTGATGGAACTAAAGCATTCGAAGTAGGAAGTACATTAAAAAATAGTGCTATCTTAGATGGTGACTTAAGTAACTTAAAGAACTACATGGGTGTAAGTAAAGCAGGAGATGCAACTAACTACAACCAAATCGCTGCTGGTGATATTAACTACAATGAAATCTATGAAGTATATGATTATGCATATACATTATACAAATTAAATGGTGGAACTAAGAAAACAGGATCTGTTAGTGGTTCTGCAATGGTATTACCAAGTGCATATGATGTTAAAGCTGGAGAAGTATTCACTTTAGATATCTATGCTTCTGATATTAAAAACTTAAATGCAATCGGATCAGTTATTACATTCAATAAAGATAAGATTGAATTTGCTGGAAAATCACAAGGATTTGCGATTTCACAAATGGAAGACTTAACTATCGATAAAGCTTATGACAATGGTGTTGCTTATGTAAACGTTGCATATGCAAACTTAGGTAACCAAGACTTATTCGATGGTACAGGTATTTTAGCTACAATTTCATTAAAAGCTAAAGAAGATATTAACTTAAACAACAAAGACGTTATTGATTTCTCTAACGTAACTATTATGGGTCCTGATTATAGTATGAAAACATGTGCTGCATCAGCTACTCCAGTTATTCCAGAAGATGAAGTTTCTGAAATTAAATATACTCAAAATGATTTTAATTTCGCATTAACTAACAGTGTATTAACTTCTGATGATGGAACAAACGTTGAAACATTAATTCAACAAAAATCATATGATTCATTATTCAATGGAACAATTGAACGTGGATTCGAATTCTTATGGGATGTTGAATATAACTATGTAGATGGTAAATTACCAGATTACATTACTTTACCATTAACATTAACTTCTACATTTAAAACAGCTTCAGTTGTAAGTAATGTAAAAGTAGTTAATGCTAATGCAAGTAACGGTTTCGTAACTGAAGCAAGCATCGTATTTAACTATACTGATGGTACTTCAAGTGATAAACAAACATTAACTGTACAAAAAGCTGATAATGCTGCATTTGATTTCGTAAATCCAAATGCAGATAAGGAAGTTGCAAGCTTCGCTGTTACTTTCGAAAAAGCTATTAACAGCTATGATACAAACATTACTAACATGTTAACTTTAGCTGAAATGGAAGTTATCTATAAAGCTGAAGTAGCTGCTGAATCTATCGTATTAGATGAAGCAAATGACAAAGAATTATATGCAGGATCATTAGGAAATGTTAATGCAACTGTATTACCTGAAAATACTTCTTATAAATATTATACAGTAACAAGTTCTGATACATCTGTAGTAAGTGTAATTACTTTAGCAGATGAAAACGGAGCTCCAGTTTATAAAGTAAGAGGTATGAAACCTGGTACTGCAACTATTACTGTAGCTTCAACTAATGATGAATCAGTTAAAGCAACATATGAAGTAACAGTATTAGCAGGTACTGATAAAACAGGATTATTAAGCGTTTATAACAAATATAAAGCATTAAGCGATGCTATTTATACTGAAGAATCATTTAACGTATTAACTGATGCTTTAGCTGAAGCTTATGAAGTATTAAATAACGAAGAAGCAACTGCATTAGAAGTTGCTGAAGCAACTAAAACAATTCAAATTGCTTACAAAGCATTAAAAGAAATTCCATTAGATGAAGATACATTATTAAATTCATCTAATTTTGAAGCAGACGGATTATACAGTGAAAGCAATACTGCTGATCGTATTTTCGATGGAAACATGGATACATTCTATGAAACTCCATACTATGGAAACAACGCTTCATTACCAAAAGATGTAATTGTTAACTTAAATGGTGAATATGAAGTTAACTATGTACAATTATTCTCTTCAAATATCTTAAATGGTGGTATTACAAACTATAGCGTTTCATTAAGTACTGATGGAACTAACTGGAACGAAGTTTATGTAGGTGAAGTTGATGCTGAAAACTACAAATTAGGATTAAATTATGTAGCATATGCTCACTTTGCTCCACAAGCTGCTAAATATATTAAAGTAACTATTACTGGTGCTGCTGGACGTATTCCTGAAGAAGATAATATCTACGCAAGAATCGCTGAAATGAAAGTTTACGGTGTAAACTTAAATCCAGCAGAAGAAGCTGACAAAACTGCATTAAATGCAAAAGTTGAAGCAGTTAAAGCAACTGAAAAAGGTAACTACACTGATGAATCATTCGCTGCATTCGTTGCTGCATTAAATGATGCTCAAGATGTATTAGCTAATGAAGAAGCTTCACAAGAAGAAGTAGATGCTGCTTTAGAAGCATTAGTAGCTGCATTTGAAGCATTAGAAGAAAAACAAGTAGCTCCACAACCTCCTGTAACTGATAAAAACGGTTGGGAAAAAGTTGATGGAAAATGGTACTTCTACGAAGACGGTACTGCACAAACTGGATGGGTTAAAGATGGTGCTAAATGGTACTTCATGGACTCTGAAGGTGTAATGCAAACTGGATGGATCAAAGACAACAACAAATGGTACTACTTAAATAACCATATGATGACTGGTTGGCAACAAATTGAAGGTCAATGGTATTACTTAGATAATCATATGATCACTGGATGGTTAAATGATGGTGGTCAATGGTATTACTTAGACTCAGCTATGAAAACTGGATGGGTTAAAGATAACGGTAAATGGTATTACTTAGATTCAGCAATGAAAACTGGATGGCAATTCATTGATGGAGAATGGTGG
>JAZLDV010000076.1:0-1784 GCA_045614925.1 Coprobacillaceae bacterium
GATATATTTGGTATAGTTGGTATGATATTTTCTCCAATATTCTTATTATATATTATTTATATTTATAAACTTCTTGTCGATTTGAAAGTATTTTTGTATATACAAAGAAAAATTGTAGACGAATGATACAAAGATGAGAAATTTAAATTATGCACTTAACAAGTAGTTGATTTTTAGTATAAAAATAGGTATAATATACGAGAAATCGTTGAAAAAGACAAGTACTTATATTGAACTTATAGAGAGGAAATGGCTGGTGTAAATTTCTAGGGATATATAAAGAAAAGCTACTTTGAAGAGTGATGAAAACATCAACGTATGTCTACGTTACAGACAAAGAGGTGCATAATCATATATGATTATGAAATAGGATGGTACCGCGACATAGTCGTTCCTTTTTAGGAATGACTTTTTTTATTAGAAGGAGGAAAACACATGAAACAATTAACTGGAAATCAGGTAAGAAAAATGTTCTTAGATTACTTTGCTTCTAAAGGACATATGATTGAACCTGGAGCATCTTTAATTCCACATAACGATCCAACTTTATTATGGATTAATGCTGGAGTTGCTGCATTAAAAAAATATTTTGATGGTAGTGAAAAACCACAATGTAATAGAATTACAAACGCACAAAAATCAATTCGTACTAACGATATTGAAAACGTAGGAAAAACTGCAAGACACCATACATTCTTTGAAATGTTAGGAAACTTCTCTATTGGAGATTATTTTAAAGAAGAAGCTATTCCTTTTGCTTGGGAATTCTTAACAAGTGAAGAATGGATTGGATTTGACAAAGATAAATTATATATAACAGTTTATACAGATGACGATGATGCATATCGTATTTGGACTGAAGTATGTAAGGTAGATCCTAGCCACATCTTAAGAACTGATGGAAACTTCTGGGAAATCGGAGAAGGTCCTGGTGGTCCTGATACTGAAATCTTCTATGATAGAGGAGAATATTATGATCCAGAAGGTATTGGTGAAAGATTATTCTTTGAAGAATTAGAAAACGATAGATATATTGAAGTATGGAACGTTGTATTCTCACAATATGACTGTAATCCAGCAATTGATAGAAAAGATTATAAAGAATTACCACAAAAAAATATCGATACAGGAATGGGATTAGAAAGATTAGTTTCTATTATTCAAAATGGTGAAACTAACTTTGATACTGATTTCTTCTTACCAATTATTCGTGCTACAGAAGAAATGGCTAATGTAAAATATGAAGACAATAAAATGGCTTATAGAGTTATTGCTGACCATATCAGAACTGTTTCTTTTGCATTAAGTGATGGAGCATTATTTGATAATGCTGGTAGAGGATATGTATTAAGAAGAATTTTAAGAAGAGCTGTACGTTATGGTAAAAAAATTGGAATCAATCATTCATTTATGTATAAATTAGTTTATGTTGTATCTGATATTATGAAAGATTTCTATGATTATTTACCTGCTAAAGCTGATTATGTAAGTGGATTAGTGAAAAAAGAAGAAGAAGCATTCCATAAAACATTATCACATGGTGAAAAATTATTAAATCAATTATTTGCTAAAACTGAAGGTGATACAATCACTGGAAAAGATGCATTTAAATTATATGATACATATGGATTCCCATTAGAATTAACAGTAGAAATTGCTGAAGAAGCTGGATATAAAGTAGATGAAGAAGGATTTAGAGCAGAAATGAAAGAACAACAAGAACGTGCAAGAAATGCACGTGGAGATGTTGAATCTATGTCTTCTCAAAAACCTGATTTAATGGC
>JAZLDV010000077.1:0-4173 GCA_045614925.1 Coprobacillaceae bacterium
CAAAGCTGGTATCCGTAAAGGTGTATTAGCAGTAGATTTATTCCCTGTATTATGTGGTACAGCATATAAATACAAAGGTGTACAATTAGTATTAGATGCTGTTATCGATTACTTACCATCACCACTTGATATTCCTGCAATTAAAGGTGAAGATGAAGATGGTAACCCTGTAGAAAGACATGCAAGTGATGATGAACCATTTGCAGCATTAGCATTCAAAGTAATGGCTGACCCATTCGTAGGAAAATTAACATTCTTCCGTGTGTACTCAGGTATTGCAACTTCTGGATCTTATGTATTAAACTCTACAAAAGACAAAAAAGAACGTTTAGGACGTATCTTACAAATGCACGCAAATACTCGTCAAGAAATTGATCAAGTAAATGCTGGAGATATCGCTGCTGCAGTAGGTTTCAAAAACACTACTACAGGAGATACTATCTGTGATGAAAAGAATTTCGTAATCTTAGAAAAAATGGAATTCCCTGAACCAGTTATCGAATTAGCTATCGAACCAAAAACTAAACAAGACCAAGATAAATTAGGAAACGGTTTAGCAAGATTAGCTGAAGAAGATCCAACATTCAGAGTAACTACTAACCCTGAAACTGGTGATACAATTATCGCAGGTATGGGTGAATTACACTTAGACGTAATCGTTGACCGTTTAAGAAGAGAATTCAAAGTTGAAGCTAACGTAGGTGCTCCACAAGTAGCTTACAGAGAAACAATCAGACAAGCTGCTGACTGTGAAGGTAAATTCGTTAGACAATCAGGTGGTCGTGGACAATACGGTCACGTATGGATCAAATTTGAACCTAATGAAGGTAAAGGATTTGAATTCGTTGATGCAGTTGTTGGTGGAACTGTACCAAGAGAATATATCGGTTCTGTAAAAGCAGGTTTAGAAGATGCTTTACAAAACGGTATGATTGCTGGATATCCAGTATTAGATATTAAAGCAACATTATTCGACGGATCTTACCATGATGTCGATTCATCAGAAATGGCTTACAAAGTTGCTGCAAGCTTAGCTTTAAAAGCTGCAGGTAAAAAATGTGATCCAGTTATCTTAGAACCAATCATGGCAGTAGAAGTTGTTGCTCCTGCTGAATACTTAGGAAGCGTTATGGGAGATATCTCTTCTAGACGTGGTATGATTGAAGGACAAGAAGAAAGAGGAAATGCTATCTCAGTACAAGCTAGTGTACCTTTATCAGAAATGTTCGGTTATGCAACTGACTTAAGATCATTTACACAAGGTCGTGGAAACTACACTATGCAATTTGATCGTTATGAAGCTGTACCAAAATCAATCAAAGAAGAAATTATTAAGAAAAACAGCTCAAATAATTAAATCTAATTAAAGCCTTGCTTTTTTAGAATAAATCATATAGAATGTATATGTAAAAATTTAAGAAAATTTATATAGGAGGAAGCTTATAATGGCTAAAGAAAAATTTGACCGCTCGAAAGCGCACTGTAATATCGGGACAATCGGACACGTTGACCATGGTAAAACTACATTAACTGCTGCTATTACTACTGTATTAGCTGGTGTTGGTGGAGCTAAAGCTATGGATTACGCTTCAATCGATGCTGCTCCAGAAGAAAAAGAACGTGGAATTACAATCAACACTGCACACGTTGAGTATCAAACTGAATCTCGTCACTATGCACACGTTGACTGTCCAGGCCATGCAGACTACATCAAAAACATGATCACTGGTGCTGCTCAAATGGACGGAGCTATCTTAGTAGTTGCTGCTACAGATGGACCAATGCCACAAACAAGAGAACACATCTTATTATCTCGTCAAGTAGGTGTTCCATACATCATCGTATTCTTAAACAAATGCGATATGGTTGATGACGAAGAATTAATCGAATTAGTAGAAATGGAAGTAAGAGAATTATTATCTGAATATGACTTCCCAGGTGATGACACTCCAGTTATCAAAGGATCAGCTTTAAAAGCATTAGAAGGAGATCCAGAATGGACTGGAAGAATCCATGAATTAATGGAAGCTGTAGACAGCTATATCCCAACTCCAACTCGTGACACTGACAAACCATTCTTAATGCCAGTTGAAGACGTATTCACAATCACTGGACGTGGAACAGTTGCTACTGGACGTGTTGAAAGAGGAACTTTAAAATTAAATGACCCATTAGAAATCATCGGTATCCATGATACTCAAAATACTGTTGCTACAGGTATCGAAATGTTCCGTAAGTTATTAGACTTCGCTGAAGCAGGAGATAACGTAGGGGTATTATTAAGAGGTATCAACCGTGATCAAATCCAACGTGGACAATGTTTAGCTAAACCTGGTTCAGTTAAACCACACAGCAAATTCACTTGCCAAGTTTACGTTTTATCTAAAGAAGAAGGTGGACGTCATACTCCATTCTTCGGAAACTATAGACCACAATTCTACTTCAGAACTACTGACATTACTGGTGTAATTACTTTACCAGAAGGTGTAGAAATGGTTATGCCTGGAGACAACGTTTCATTAACAGTTGAATTAATCCACGCAATCGCTCTTGAAGCTGGTACTAAATTCTCTATCCGTGAAGGTGGAAGAACAGTTGCTTCAGGAACAGTTTCTGAAATCATCGAATAATAAATTTATTCACTAAGAAGGTATCTTGCATACCTTCTTTTTTTGTTGTTTTCTTTGCGTATGATGATATATAATATGCTTAATTATTAATGTTTATATTTGAATGAGGTGTAAAAATGGATAAATTATTTTTCTTTGATATAGATGGTACTTTAATTGAGTGCTCTTTAGGTATCTATTCTATTTTAGATGAAACCAAAAAATCAATGGATGCGTTAAAGGCAAATGATAATGGTGTTTTTTTGGCGACAGGAAGATGTAAATGCTTTATTGTTGATGGTGTTATGGAATATCCTTTTAGTGGGTATGTGACTTGTAATGGAGCTTGTGTAGAATATAATAATAAAATAGTATATAAAAAGAATATTGATGCTGAAGCAATTGTAGCTACAGTTGAATTATGTAAGAAATATGGTTTTAACTTTTATTTTGAAGCTTCTGACATCATTTATGTAAGAGATAAAGAAGATCAAAGACACAAAGAATTCTGCGAAGAATGGGCGATGAAAGAACAATATACATGTGATGAATTTGATCCATCAAGTATAGAAGTTCATATTGGAATGATTGTTGTTAATAATAAAAAAGATGTAGAAATTATGTATGAAGCATTATCACCATATTTTAATATTCAAAGACATCATTATGAATATTCGTTTGATCTTACTATTAAGGGTGAATCAAAGGCTAAAGGTATTAGAAAATTAGCGGAAGTACTAAATAAAGATATGAAGGATACAGTTGCTTTTGGTGATGCGAGAAATGATATTGAAATGCTTAATGAAGTAGGATTAGGAATTGCAATGGGGAATGGCACAATCGAGGCAAAAGAAGCTTCTGATTATGTGACTGATGATATTGATAAAAGAGGGATAACTAAAGCTTTAGAACATTTTAATTTTATTTAATTTGCACGAAAATTGATAGATATTGAAATTTATATGACATAGTGATAAAATAATTGTAACAGTATAAAAGTTTTTAAAGGAGATATTATTATGGATGAACAAGAACAAATTGTTATTAACTTGATTGTGAATAGTGGTAGTGCTCGCAGTTCTGCTATTGAAGCAATTCAATATGCAAAATCTGGTGATATTGAAAAAGCTGAAGCATCATTACAAACAGCTAAAGAAACAATCAATGAAGCACATCATTCTCAAACAGAGTTAATTCAAGGTGAAATAAGAGGGGAACAGGCACCATTAAATTTATTAATGGTTCATGCACAAGATCACTTGATGACTGCATTAGTGGTTATTGACTTAGCTCAAGAATTTATTGATTTATATAGAAAAATCGGTAACTAATAAAAAACTGTATGTGAATAAAATATTCATGTGCAGTTTTTTTATTTTTAAGAGTATACTAAAAAGGAAAAGAAAAAAATTAAAAAAATTGTAAAAAAGACTTTACAAGAGATAAATGGTGTGATATTATAACTGAGCACTCGACGAAACGGGTGGCAGGAACATTGAAAACTGAACAATAACACGTCAATAAGAATAAGAGAGTCAGAGAGATCTGACATAAAACAAAAAGA
>JAZLDV010000078.1:0-42392 GCA_045614925.1 Coprobacillaceae bacterium
ACCTGTACCTCAAGGGTTTACTGTAACTACTGATGCCTGCACAAGATATTATG
The DNA here is from genome assembly GCA_045614925.1 of Coprobacillaceae bacterium. GTDB lineage: Bacteria > Bacillota_I > Bacilli_A > Erysipelotrichales > Coprobacillaceae > JAZLDV01. Next base: position 54 of record JAZLDV010000078.1, read on the forward strand.
AAGATGGTAAAGTGATCGTAAAAGAAATCGAAGACCAAATTTATGCAAAATTAGCAGAATTAGAAGAAGTTACTGGTAAAAAAATGGGTGATTTTGAAAACCCATTATTAGTATCAGTAAGATCTGGAGCTAGAGCTTCAATGCCTGGTATGATGGATACTGTACTTAACTTAGGGTTAAATGACGAAGTTGCTGAAGGATTTGCTAAAGCTACTAACAACCCACGTTTCGTATATGATAGTTATCGTCGTTTCATTCAAATGTTTGCTGACGTAGTAATGGGATTCCCAAAAAGCTCATTTGAAAGAATGTTCGATAAAATTAAAGAAGAAAAAGGTATCGAAGTTGATACTGACTTAACAGCTGAAGATTTAATGGAAGTTGTTGAAGTTTACAAAGCTGAATACAAAAAACATTCAGGTGAAGACTTCCCACAAGATCCAAAAGTTCAAATGTTAGAATCTGTAAAAGCTGTATTTAGATCATGGAACAATGACCGTGCTATTACTTACAGACGTTTAAATGACATTCCAGGAAGCTGGGGAACTGCTGTAAACGTACAAGAAATGGTTTATGGTAACCGTGGTGATGACTGTGGTACTGGTGTTGCATTTACAAGAAACCCAGCTACAGGTGAAAAGAAATTATATGGTGAATACTTAATGAACGCTCAAGGTGAAGACGTAGTTGCTGGTATCCGTACTCCACAACCAATCTCAACTTTAGCAGAAGTTATGCCAGAATGTTATGATGAATTCGTAAGAATCAATGGAATCTTAGAAGAACATTATAAAGATATGCAAGATATGGAATTTACTATTGAAAATGGTAAATTATTCATGTTACAAACTCGTAACGGAAAAAGAACTGCACAAGCTGCTTTAAAAATCGCTGTTGATTTAGTAAACGAAGGAATGATTACTAAAGAAGAAGCTTTATTAAAAGTAGAACCAAAACAATTAGACCAATTATTACATCCAAACTTCGATGCAGAAGCATTAAAAGCTGGAAACGTTGTAGCTAAAGGTTTAGCTGCTTCTCCAGGTGCTGCTACTGGTCAAGTTTACTTCACTGCTGAAGATGTTGTTGAAGCTGCTAAAGCTGGTGTTAAAGACATCTTATTAGTACGTTTAGAAACTTCTCCAGAAGATATCGAAGGTATGAACATCGCTCACGGTGTATTAACTATCCGTGGTGGTATGACTTCACATGCTGCTGTAGTTGCTCGTGGTATGGGTACTTGCTGTGTATGTGGATGTGGTTCATTAAAAATTGATGAAGAAGCTAAAGTATTAACATTACCTAACGGTGAAACTGTTAAAGAAGGTGAATGGATGTCATTAGACGGAAGCACTGGTAATGTTTATGCAGAACAAATTAAAACTGTAGAACCAGAAATCGGTGGAGATTTCGGAACATTCATGGGATGGGCTGATGAAGTTCGTACTTTACAAGTAAGAACTAACGCTGACACTCCAAGAGATGCTGAAGTTGCTCGTCGTTTCGGTGCTGAAGGTATCGGTTTATGTAGAACTGAACATATGTTCTTCGAAGAAGAAAGAATTTTCAACTTCAGACGTATGATCACTGCTGAAACTGTAGAAGCTAGAAAAGAAGCTTTAGAAAAAATCTTACCATACCAAAGAAATGACTTTGAAGGATTATTCAAAGCAATGAAAGGTTATGGAGTAACTATCCGTTACTTAGATCCACCTTTACATGAGTTCTTACCTCATACTGATGAAGAAATCGCTCCTTTAGCTGAAAGCTTAGGTGTAACTTTCGAATCATTAAAAAACCGTGTTGAATCATTAAAAGAATTCAACCCAATGATGGGACACAGAGGTTGCCGTTTAGCTGTAACATATCCTGAAATTGCTGAAATGCAAACAAGAGCTGTTATTGAAGCTGCAATCAATGTAAATAAAGAAGGATTAAATGTAACTCCAGAAATCATGATTCCTCTTGTAGGAGATGTTAAAGAATTAGCTTACGTTAAATCTGTAGTTGTTGCAACTGCTGATAAAGTAATCGCTGATGCTGGTGTTGAATTAAGCTATAAAGTTGGTACTATGATCGAAATTCCAAGAGCTGCTTTAACAGCTGATAAAGTTGCTGAACAAGCAGAATTCTTCTCATTCGGTACAAACGACTTAACTCAAATGACTTATGGATTCAGCCGTGATGATGCTGCTAAATTCTTAGAAGAATATTATTCAAAACAAATTTTCGAAAGTGATCCATTCGCAAAAGTTGACCAAGAAGGTGTTGGACAATTAATGAAAATCGCTGTAGAAAAAGGTAAATCAGTTCGTCCTGATATCAAATTAGGTATCTGTGGTGAACATGGTGGAGAAGCTACATCTGTAGAATTCTGTCATAGATTAGGATTAACTTATGTTTCATGTTCTCCATTCCGTGTACCATTAGCTCGTTTAGCTGCTGCTCAAGCTGTAGTTAAAGAAAAAATGGGAGAATAATTTAAACCATTAAGACATGTCTATTAGACATGTCTTTTCTTTTTTTCTAGTTTACTATACTAATTTGTGTTATAATAATACAGAATTGTAGGTGTATGTTATGAAAATTAGATTAAATTTAGATAGTTTAGCTGTCTTATTATTTTGTGGAGATATAGTTGCAGATAATACTTCTGCATTAACAAGTGAAGAGTGGTTTGATGTTGAAAAGAAGTTAAGATCAGTTCTTAAAAGATCACCTTCGAGATTATTTGGAATGAATAAAGATGCATTGATTGATTTATTAGAGGTTGAAGAATTTGTTGCTTATAAAATTGCGGCACGTTTGACTGGATTTGATAAATTGTTGCATGCTTTATCAAATCTAGAAACCGAAGGAATCAATATTACAACTCGTTATGAAGAAGATTTTCCAAAATCTTTACTTTCATTAAAGAAAAGAGCACCTTTATTTATCTATTATGTTGGTGATATTAGTATTGCAGATAACATGATTTCTATTGTTGGACCGCAAATGTTAGATAAAAGAATAAATTATTTTGTTAAAACTTTATTAAAAAAGATGAAGTCTGAAGATAAGGTTTTAGTTTCTAGTGATTTAAAAGGTGTTGAAAATTTCGCATTAAAAAATTATTTACAAATGGGTGGAAAAGCAATTTGTTTTGTTAGTGATCATTTATTAGATAAAAAGAGACAATATTCAAAATATATTAAAGATAACAAATTATGTATTATGAGTGCTGTCGACCCATATAGTTTCTTTAATGTAACAAATGCACTTGATAAAAATATGTATATGTGTGGATTAAGTGAGTCACAATTTATTAGTGCTTCTCAAATTAATAGTGGTGGAGTTTGGTTTACGACTATGCAGAATCTTCACTATCATTGGACAACGCCGCTTGTTTTAAATGATAATAAATACAATGGAAATATTAGATTATTAGAGATGGGTGCTATAGGAGTTTCTGTAGAAGATATTGAGTCTGAACTTTCTATTGAACAGATTATTATTAAAAATGAAGTTGTTAAGGAGAAAGAAGAAATCTTTATAGATCAGATGTCTATATTTGAATTTCTTGATTAGTTAAATATGAAAGATTGTTTAGAAAACTTAAAAAAATCCCCAATAACAAGTTTAATTATTGCAATTTGCATGGTTATTTATTTGATTTCATTTTTTAAATTTGGTTATGAAATGGATGTGTCTGAAGCAATTGATTTTGGTGCTTATAATGGACTTTTAGTTTATTATTATAATGAGTATTATAGGATATTGTCTTCTAATTTTATTCATTTTGGTGCCATTCATTTATTTGTGAATTGTTATTCATTGTCAGGAATTGGTGGTTTTATTGAAAGAATTTTTGATAAAGCTGAATATGCAATTATTTTACTTTGTTCTGCTCTATCTACTACAGGTATCTCGTATATATTATTCTTGTTATTTAAATTTGAAGCAAATACTATTAGTGGTGGTATTAGTGGTGTGATATTTGGAGTGATTGGCTCATTACTTGCTTTAGCAATTATTTATAAAGATGTTTTTATGAAAATATTTAAAAGCTTAATTCCAAATTTAGCTGCTATGTTTTTGTTATCTATCGTTGTTAAAGAGATTTCTTTGTTTGGACATTTATTTGGAATGATTGGTGGATTTGTTAGCACTTATATTATTTTGTTAATAAAAATTAGAAAAAATAAACATATGATAAATTAGAGGTGATAAAATGGGTTTTAAAGAAGATTATGAAGCATATAAACAAAGAAAAGAAGTTCAAAAATATTTTAGATCACAAAATGACTTATATTTAGATAAAAATGAATGGATTAAAGTCATAATTGTGTCTGCTTTAGTGTCTGTTGTCTGTGGTTTATCTTTAGGTTTTATTACAGAAATACTTTCATGGAATATTATGTATTTATATATTCTTTTGGGATATATTATTGCAAGAACAGTGAAAAGTGTTTCGGGGATTGAATCTGAACAAATGGGAATCTTAAGTGGTGTATTAACTTTTATTGCATGTGTTATTGCACAAATGCCATTTGCATATTTGTCTATATTCAATATTCCGTTTGCATTCTTATTTGCAATTGAATCGATTATTAGTGATTTGTTTGTATTACTTTTTGTTGTAGTGGGAGTATTTGTTGCTTATACTAATGCAAAATAATAGTACATTTTATATTAATTATTAAGATGTTATAAAGAAGCATCTCATAAGAGATGCTTCTTTTTATTTGCAATCTGGCTGATAATATTTTTTAACATATTTATCATAGAGTTCTTTAAATCTAGCGTAATGAATAATTTCTCTTTGTCTTAAAAATGAAAGGGGAGCTAGAATTTCAGGGTTCTTTGTCTGATTCATTAAATTTTCATATACAGCTCGAGCTTTTTGTTCTGCTGCCATATTTTCTGCTAAACAAGCGACTGGATCGCTTAATGAAGCAAAATAACATGCATTAAATGGAACACCGTTACTGTCTTGTGGATATAATGCTAAACCATGTTCAGTATAATATGACTGTAGTCCTGCATCTTTTAATTCTTCGAGACTGGCATTTTTAGTTAATTGATAAACCATTGCACATATCATTTCTAAATGTGCTAATTCTTCAGTACCTATATCAGTTAACAATGCTTTTCCTTCATCATCTGGCATTGTATATCTTTGAGATAAATAACGCATTGATGCAGCTAATTCTCCATTAGGTCCACCAAATTGAGTAATAATATACTTTGCCATTTCTACGTCTTTATTTTTAATCGATACTGGGTATTGCAAATTTTTGTTGTAAGTCCACATATTAATCCTCCTATAAATTTTCCCAAGGCCAAGGTCCTTTAACCCAATTAAATCCATCTTTACAGTATGCATGAGATGGACTTAAAGGCCCGTATTGTTCTTCAAATTTTTGAGTAAGTTTTTTTGATTTATTTATAAAATTGTCTCTTAATTCACATAACTGTCTGCTAGTTCGATTTACATCTAAATATAAAGTTAATTCATGTGCACAAAAATTATATTTTTGTATTTCGAATAATAGTTTTTGTCTTTCATTCATAGCATGATAACAATAGTTTGAAAAACCGTTATATGACATATACAAATTTTTAAATAAATTTCCTAAGTTAATCGCTTCATCCTCACTAAATAGTGACAATTCCTGATTAACTTTGTTAAATTGTATAAGATCCATAATTACCTCCTCAAGTTAATATATTCTTTTGATTTTAATTTGTGAAAATATGTTTATTTTTTGTTTTTTTGTATATATAATATATTTATATGAAAGGAAGTTTTTTATGAAAGTTCAGGTAGTCTATACAAATCAATGCAAAGATACTAAATTATTGGCTGAAGACATGGCACGTTATGCTAGAACTTATGCTAAATCTATTTCAGAATTTAATTTTGATGATGATGTAGATCTTTTATTGATTGGTTTTGAGGAAAGTTTATTTAAACATAATGAATTAAAAGAATTTATATCTCATCTTTCTAGAAATAAAATTAAAAATGTTGCTTTGTTTAATATGTTTTATTTTAGTGAAAAATCTATGGAAAAAGCAATTTCATTATGCCATGTTTATGATCTTCCATTAATGAGGGAAACTTATTCTTGTAAAAAAAGAAAAATTATACCTGAACATAGATTAACTGATGATATGATTTCTGGTGGAAGAATATATGTCGAAGATATGATCAACATATGTAATCGCTATTATTAAGAGTCTTAGACTCTTTTTTTTATTTATTTAGTATGATAAAATGGATTTAATACAAAAAGGGGAGAGATTATTATGAATAATTATAAATTTGAAACTTTACAAATACATGCTGGACAAAAACCTGATCCTGTTACTAAAGCGACAGGTGTTCCTATATATATGTCAAATGCTTTTACATTTGATAGTGCTGATCAGGCTAAAAATATTTTCGCATTAGAAGAAGGGGGATTTTTCTATTCAAGATTATCTAATCCTACTGTTGATGTTTTACAAAAAAGAATGGCTGCTTTAGATGGTGGAGTTGGTGCAGTTGCATTTTCATCAGGAACTGCCGCAGTTATGGGACTTATTATGACAGTTTGTGAATCAGGAGATGAAATTGTAGCTGCAAATAATTTGTATGGTGGGACTATAGGTTCACTTTCTGGGACTATGAAAGGAATGGGATTTAATGCTAAATTTGTAAATCCTAGAGATTTGATAGCTTTAGAAAATGCAATTACTGATAAAACGAAAATGATTTTTGTTGAATCAGTTGGAAATCCAAATGGAGATATGCTTGATTTTGAAGAAATTAGCAAAATCGCTAAAAAATATGGAATATTGTTTGTAGTTGATAATACGACTCCTACACCTTATTTATTTAAACCAATACAATATGGAGCTGATGTAGTTGTTTATTCAACGACTAAATATATAGCTGGACATGGAAATGTTATGGGTGGTATGGTTGTTGATAGTGGAAAATTCGATTGGAACAATCCTAGATATCCGCTATTTACGACACCTGATAAAGCTTATCATGATATCGTATATGCTGATTTAAAAGAAGGGGCTTTATGTACTAAATTAGTTGCTAAAACATTAAGAGATTTAGGTGGATGTATGACTCCATTTAATGCATATATGACATTATTAGGGATTGAAACTCTATCTTTAAGAATGGATCGACATGTAGAAAATTCAAGAAAAATTGCAAAATTTTTAAATGATAGTGAGTTTGTTGAATGGGTAAGCTATGCTGAGTTAGAAGGTCATGAATCACATTCATTATGTAAAAAATATTTTCCTAATGGATTTGGAGGATTATTTACATTTGGTGTAAAAGGTGGATTAGAAGGAGGTAAAACTGTTATTAATTCTATTCAATTGTTTACACATGTAACTAATTTTGCTGATTCTCGTTCTTTATTAACACATCCTGCTTCTACTACTCATGCTCAAATGAGTGAAGAAGAAAGATTAGCTGGTGGAGTACAACAAGGAACAATTCGTATTTCTGTAGGTTTAGAAAACGTTGGTGATTTAATTGAAGATTTAAATCAGGCATTTTTAAAGATATAAAAAAAGACATGTTATCGTAAGATAACATGTTTTTTAGTCAATTATAATAGCATTTTCAATTGGTTTTTTTGGTGCTTTTTTATCAATATGATCATAGAAAAGTTTTCCTTCAAAATGATCTAACTCATGTTGTAAGCAAATTGCTAAAAATCCTCTAGCGACAATAGTTACATCTTGTTTAGTTAATGCATCATAACCTTTTACAGTAACTTTTGCATATCTTGGTACATAACCAGGAACGTCTTTTTCAACACTTAAACATCCTTCACCATCTGCTAAATAAGATTTTTTTTCTGTATATGAAACTATTCTTGGATTTGCTAATGCATATTGATCGCATTTAAGAATATTTCCATCATTATCATATGTAGGTACATAAATTGCACACATTCTTTTTAAGATACCTAACTGTACAGCGGCAATTCCTACTGCAGGTCTTAAATTATATTTTTTTGATAATTCTTCATCTTGTGAATTAACAACGAATTCATGCATATCTAATAATAATTGTTCATCTTCTTTTGATAATGGTAAATTAACAGGTTGAGATATTTGTCTAACTAATGGATTGTTATCATTAATTATATCTTTCATTGTTATCATTTAAATCACCTCGCAAGTCATATAATAACATAAATATAAAAAATATGCTAGAAATCTAGCATATTTTTGTACATCCGCAAATAATTAATAATAAGAACACAACTAACACAATAGCAAACCAAGTTCCTCCAGATCCACATCCCATATTGAAGCCTCCATAACCAACTGAATTATTACATCCACCACAACCGAATGGATTACATGTGTACATAGGCATATAGCTGTTGCATCCACATCCTTGATAATTATAACATGAATTCATAAATTCACCTCCTTTTATAATACAATATTCAGCGATGCTTTTTTTGTTATTTGATTTACCTATATGTCTTTAAATAATTTGATAATTATTGTATAATGTTCAAATAGGAGGACGTGATATTATGTATGATTATCCATTAGATTTAAGTTGGTCAACACAAGAAATTATTGATGTAATTTCATTATATACAGCAGTAGAAAAAGCTTATGAGGAAGGTATTTCAAAAGAAGAATTTATGAAAGCTTATAGAGTTTTTACTCAAATTGTAGATTCTAAAAGCGAACAAAAGAAAATTGATGCAGAATTTGAAAAAGTATCTTCTTATTCTATTTATCGAGTATTTCAAAAAGCAAAAGACAATGATTGGATTGATATGAGATGAAAAAAATATTAACTCGTTTATTTAATCGAAAAGGTACTGATTTAATTCTTACATTTTGTGTTTTATTTTTAACACTTTTTGGAATTATTATGATTGGTAGTGCTTGTATGGGGCAAACTGCTAGCAAAGGAACACAATTTGCAATTAAGACAATGGGGAAACAAGGTATTTATGCGGTTGCTGGTTTATTATCTTTGATATATTTATCTAAATGTTATAAAAGAAAATGGGTAAATACTTATTCTTGCATTGCTGTAGCGTTATTAGGTCTTTCAAGTATGGCAATTTGTCGATTATTTAGACCTTCAAATAATTCTTATGCATGGATTAAATTAGGTGGTTTTAGTATTCAGCCTTCTGAGTTTGTTAAAATTGCACTTATAATTATTTTTGCATATGTTTTTAGTGATTTTGTAAAAAAATTTAAAATCCCAAGAATGTTAAACAAATCAGAAAAAGATAAAATGTGGCAATTAAAGTTTTTATATACTTTTTTAATTCCATTTTGCTTATTAGTTGCTGTTGTACTGGTTGGATGGAAAGTCCAAAATGACTTAGGAAGTATGATTGTAATATTATTTGTGAGTGGAATCATGTTTTTATGTACGAATGATTTTTTTTATAGAGATATAAAAAAATATATTTTAATTGGAACTGGTGGACTTTTAGTATTAGGAATTATATTTTTAATTATTGTAGGAAATGTACCAGTCTTTCAATCTTATCAGATAGAACGTTTTGCAAGTTTTTTAGATCCTTTATCTGACCCTTACGGTAATGGTTTCCATTTAACAAATTCTTTAATTTCTTTAACGTCAGGTTTATCAGGAAAAGGATTTGGGAATTCTTTACAAAAATATGGTTTTATCCCTGAATCTCATAATGATTTTATTTTCTCTATTATTTTTGAAGAATTAGGAATATTTGGTATTTTATGCGTATTTGTTCCATTCTGTTATATTATTTTTAAATTATATTATTATGCAACAAAGATTAAAGATGAACAGGATCGTTTAATTTTAATTGGTATTTCCACATATTTCTTTGCTCACTTCTTTATTAATATAGGGGGAGTGACTGGATTTATTCCTATGACAGGAATACCATTATTATTTGTTTCAAATGGTGGTTCATCATTAGTTGCAGCTATGTGTGCGATAGGTATTGCACAATCAATTATTGCAAGACATCATAGAAATATAATGAAGGAACATTTATAGTCAATATACATATAATATTGTAGGTGAGGTTATGGATATAGATAATTTTAAATCTTTTATTAAAACAATTCCTACAATAAAAGAAGATGTTGTTAATGGACGTTATACATGGCAACAATTATATGAAATTTATAATTTGTATGGTGAAAATGATAAAATTTGGGAACCATATAAACATAAAAGTTCATTAGAGTTAAATAGTCTAATGAATTTGTTTAAAAATGTAGATCTTAATGCTGTTTCTCAAGGATTTGATGGTATTTTGAAAATTTTAGATATCGTAAGTCAATTTAGTTCTAAAGAACCTGCTAATACAAAGCAGTGGTTTGATGATTGATGAAGAGATTATGAATTATATGCGTTATAATCCGCATTGGTTCTTAGTTCTTTCTAGATATCCTGAAGAAAAAGCAAGTCTTATTAAAGAATATAAAATTGTTTCTAAGAAAACAATTAATGACCAGTTAGATAAGTTTAATATGGTATTAAAGTTATTTGATTTGTTAATATAGGAGTTATATGTTTAATAAAATTGATAAAATAGTGGATGAAATTGTAAAAACTGATCAATTTCAAATTTACAAAAAAAATTGTGAAAATCTGACTTGTGCTGATGTATTGATGCTTTTAAGTAAACATTCTATGATTCAAGATGATTATTTCAAGTCAAAACAATATAGTCAGTATATAGATAATACTGAACTATATGAGAAATACAAAGAAGTTAAAAATGAATTATTAAGTAATGAAGTGATACAGGAATATTATAAATCTTATTATGAAATTAATGAGTTATTAGAAGAAGTGACAACTTTATTATTTGCGAATATTAGTGATGAAGTATTACTAGAATCTGTATCTTTAGGGAGTAAATTATGAGAGTTATTGCTGGTGAGTTTAAAAGTAGACAATTGAAAAGTGTAGATTCTTCTTTAACAAGACCAACAACAGATAAAAATAAAGAAAATCTGTTTAATATTATTGGTCCATATTTTGATGGAGGAATCTGCCTTGATTTATTTGGTGGAAGTGGTGGATTAGGTATTGAAGCAATTAGTAGAGGCATGGATGAACTTTATGTTGTTGATAAACAATATAAAGCCTTTTCTACAATAAAAGAAAATATTAATTTATTAAAAATTAATGATAGAGCTTTTGCTTATAAAATGGATTATTCTAAAGCTTTAGATAAATTTAAAGAAATGAATCTTAAGTTTGATCTTGTTATTTTAGATCCACCATATTCTATGAAAATCAATAAAAATATTATTCAATATTTACATGAAAATAATATGTTAAATGAGAATTGCTTATTGGTTTTAGAAGATTTAAATGAAGAAATTATTGAAATTGAAAGTCCTTTTGAACTAAAAAAACAAGTTCAATATGGAATAACAACTTTACAGATTTTATATTATAGAGGTTAATGTATGAAGAGTGTTAAAGCAGTATATGCAGGTTCTTTTGACCCAGTTACAAATGGTCATTTAGATATTATTGAAAGAGCAAGCCGTATGTATGATCATCTATATGTTACTATTTTTAATAATCCAAAGAAAAATACGATGTTTACATTAGATGAAAGATTAGAACTATTAAAAATTGTTACATCTCATTTAGACAATGTAACAATTGATGCGAGTGAAGATCTGACTGTTAATTATGCTAAAAAAGTAGGGGCAACAGTATTAGTAAGAGGATTAAGAGCAACTATGGATTTTGAATATGAATTACAATTAGCTTTTTCTAATCAATATCTTGATGATTCAATTGAAAGTGTATTTTTGATGACAAAACCTAATCATTCATTTATTTCTTCTTCGACTGTTAAAGAAATTGTGAGTCATCGTAGAAGTGTTGAAGGATTAGTGAGTAAAGAGGTAGAAGAAGCCTTAATGAAAAAAATGAATGGTAGGGAGGAATAATATGAATAGTTTTATTTTAAAGAATGCAAATCTTTATAATGAAGGTGTATTTAAAAAGTGTGATATTCTTGTGGAAGATGGGATTATTACTCGAATTGATGATGAAATTCATTCTGATTTAAATTCTTATGATTTAAAGGGAAAATTAGTAAGTCATAACTTTATTGATATACATACTCATTTAAGAGAACCTGGTTTTGAATATAAAGAAACAATTGATACAGGAACTTTAAGTGCATTATATGGAGGATATGGTACAGTAGTGGCTATGGCAAATACTATGCCTTGTATGGATAATTCTGATACATTAGAAGATTTTGTTGAAAGAGTTCATAAAGATGCTCATGTAAATGTTTATACATATAGTGCAATCACAAAAGGTTTAAAAGGTGAAGAATTAACTGATATGGATACTATGAATAATTATGGTATTGTATTAGGGTTTTCAGATGATGGAAAAGGTGTTCAATCTAAAGATATGATGGAAAAAGCAATGAAAAAGGTAAAATCTTTAGATTCTATTATCGTAGCACATTGTGAAGATGAAAGTGAATTACGTGGTGGAAGTTTACATGATGGAAGATATGCCAAAGAACATGGATTAATTGGTATTAATAGTGCTTCTGAATATAATCATGTAAAAAGAGATTTAGATTTAGTTAGAGATATTCAAAATCGTTATCATGTTTGTCATATTTCTACAAAAGAAACTGTTTCATTTTTAAGAGATGCTAAAAAAGAAGGTTTAGAAGTTTCTGGTGAAGCAGCACCACATCATTTAATTTTAACTGAAGACAATATTAAAGATTGTCATCCAAACTATAAAATGAATCCACCTTTAAGAAGTAAAGAAGATCATGCTGCATTAATTGAAGGATTAAATGATAAAACAATTACAGTTATTGCAACAGATCATGCTCCACATTCTAGGGAAGAAAAAAATAGACCTATTGATTTATCTCCTTTTGGGATAATTGGTATTCAACATGCTTTTTGTTTAATGTATACATATTTAGTAAAAAAAGATTTGGTTAAATTAGAAACAATATTAGATGCTTTAACTGTAGGTCCTGCAAAAGTGTTAGGATTAAATGGAAAAGTTGAAGTTGGAACAACTGCAAATTTATGTATTTTTGATTTAAATGAAAGTTTCATTGTTAAAGAAGAAGATATTAAATCGAAATCTGTAAATACGCCATTTATAGATGTTGAATGTTATGGTAAAATTAAAGCAAATATTATTAATGGAAAATTAAATTTATTGGAGGAATTATAATGGCAAATTATCAAGGAATAATGACTATTATTTCTAAAAAAGAATTAATTAAAGACGTATATGAAATGGTATTAGAAGGTGATGCTGCTTCATATATTACAACTGCTGGGCAATTCATTAATATTAAAGTTAATGACTCTTTACAGCCATATTTAAGAAGACCTATGAGTATTTGTGATTATGATGAAAATCATATTACTATTATTTTTAGAGTTGTAGGTGAAGGAACTAAAATTCTTTCTGAAAAGAATATCGGTGATCAGTTAGATTGTTTAACTGGATTAGGAAATGGATTTGAAGAAATGGATTATAACAGTGCAGTTGTTATTGGTGGGGGATTAGGTGTACCACCAATGTATAAAACTGCTAAAGAATTAATTGCTAAAGGTGTAAAAGTGACTGCAATTTTAGGGTTCAATTCTAAAAATGATATTTTCTATAAAGAAAAATTTGAAAAAATCTGTCCTACTATTATTGCAACAATGGATGGTAGTGAAGGAATTAAAGGAACTGTTGTTGATGCATTAGAAAATGTTGAAATGGATGCATATTATGCTTGTGGACCAGAAAAAATGTTAGATGCATTAGCTTTAAAATATCCAGATTGTGGTTATTTATCTTTTGAAGCAAGAATGGGATGTGGTTTTGGTGCTTGTATGGGATGCTCATGTAAAACTAAAACAAAACCATATAAGAGAATTTGTGTAGAAGGACCTGTATTACATTCGAGTGAGGTGATTATCAATGGCTAATTTAAGAGTAAAACTTCCAGGTTTAGATATGAAAAATCCTGTTATTCCAGCAAGTGGAACTTTTGGATTTGGATATGAATTTGCAAAATTTTATGATATTAATATTTTAGGATCAATGATGTTAAAAGGAACAACTTTAGAACCAAGATATGGTAATCCTTTACCTAGAATTGCAGAAGGTCCAAGTGGGATGTTAAATGCAATTGGGTTACAAAATCCAGGTGTTGAAGCCGTTGTGAATGAAGAATTAGAAAAATTAAGACCATTATATACTGATAAAGTTATCGCTAATATTGGTGGTAATGGAATTGAAGATTATGCTAAAACAGCTGAAATTATTTCTAAACATGATATGGTAGGAGCTTTAGAATTAAATATTTCTTGTCCTAATGTTCATTGTGGTGGGATTCAATTTGGTACTGATCCAAATATGGCTGCTGAAGTAACAAGAGCTGTTAAAGCAGTAAGCACTAAACCAGTTTATGTTAAATTATCTCCAAATGTAACTAATATCGTTGAGATGGCAAAAGCTGTTGAAGCAGCTGGTGCTGATGGTATTACAATGATTAATACTATGATTGGTATGAGATTTGATTTAAGAACAGGTAAACCAATTATTGCAAATAAAACAGGAGGATATAGTGGACCTGCTATTTTCCCTGTTGCATTAAGAATGGTTTATCAAGTATCTCAAGCAGTTAATATTCCTGTTATTGGTATGGGTGGTATTGCTAGTGGTAAAGATGCAATTGAAATGATGATTGCTGGTGCAAGTGCAGTTGCAGTTGGATGTCAAAATTTAATTGATCCATATGCTTGTGTTAAAATTATTGAAGAAATGAACGAGATTTTAGATAATATGGGTATCGAAGATATTAACGATATTATTGGAAAATCTCATCAATATTAATATGATTAAAGAAATATGTAAAGATCAGTTTATATTGTCTCAAAAGTCTATTGATGCAAGTAAAGATGATCTTCAAGTCGCTTATGATTTGTTAGAGACTTTAAAATTTAATGAATCACGTTGTGTTGGAATGGCAGCTAACATGATAGGAGTTTTAAAAAATATTATTGCTGTTAATGATGAAGGACAATATCTAGTTATGATTAATCCAGTTGTTTTAAAATTATCTGGACATAAATATAAAACTACAGAAGGTTGTTTATCACATGTTGGTGAAAGAGAATGTGAACGTTTTGAAATTATTAAAATAGAATATTATGATATTGATTTTAAAAAGAAAATAAAAACATTTAAAGGTTTTACTTCACAGATTATTCAGCATGAACTTGATCATTTAAATGGTGTTTTGATTTAAAATAATGGACATACTTATTATGGTGATAAGTATGTCTATTTTTATTGAAATTTTTTTTGCTTTATTAATTTGGGGTTTTAATGTTGTATTTATTAAAAGCATGAGTTTTAATAATGCTTATTTTAATTTGACTTTTTATAAAATATTGATTTGTTTTTTTACTGTACTATGTATTATGATTTATAAGAAAAAGAAAGTAGATTCTAATAATATATTTGTAAACTGTATGATTGGTTTTTTTATGTTTTATTTAAATACTGTTTTAACTATGAGTGCACAAAAATTCTTGGAGGGGACTTCTATTGCTTTAATTAATTGTTTATCAGGAGTTATAAATATAAGTATATGTTATGTTATATTAAAAAAAAGAATACAATTATCACATATTAATTATATTATTACAGTTCTGCTAGCAATTTTTATATCTATTCAGTTTGATTTTAGAAATATAAATATGGGATTTGTTTTAATGTTTTTAGGACTAGTTAGTTATAATTTGGGTTATGTATTAATGGTTAAAAATGATATTAAAAGAGATTTTTCATCTTTATTTGTTCAATTATTGTTTTCTTTTATCTGTCTTATAGTTCATTCTTTATTTATTGATAAACCATATGTAATGAATATGAATATAATTGAAATTGTACTTTATATATTTGTTTCAGGTTTTGGTTTTGTTTATATACAAAATGTATATTTTAAATCTATGAATATAATTGGTACTATAAGAACGAGTCAATTATTTAGTCTTGTTCCTGTTTTTGTTTATGTATTATCTTTGTTATTATTAAATAATGATTTTGATTTAAATCAGTTTATTGCTTTGTATATAATTGTAGGTGCTGGACTATTTATTTGCATAGATTAGTCAATGAATAGTTCTTTTTTTATAGTTTATAATTTGCTATAATGTTTAGGAGGTGATTTTATGGCCAAAACAAAAAGAAGTTCAAAATCAAAGAATCAGGCAATAAGTCAAAGTTTGACTTTAAGAATAATAATGTTATTTATTTTGTTTTTATCAATGATAGGTGTTATGAAATTAGGACCTATTGGAATTTTTATACATACTATAATTAAGTTTCTATTTGGATCTGTTTATGGAATTATTTTTTTAGGAATATTTATATTCTCTTTATATGTTATTTTTAAAGGGAAAATTCCTAGATTAAGTGGGCCAATTGGTATAGGACTATATATGGTATTCTTATCTTTTACGTTACTATGTTCTATACCTGGAGAAACTGATATTAAAGGATTAACTGTTATTTTTTCTTATATTCAAGAAGGAACTTTTAATCAAGGTGGATTTTTAGGTGTTATGTTATATGGTTTATTTAGCACTTTATTTGATAGAATTGGAGCTCTTATATTTGGAGTATTCTTGTTTATTGTAGGTATGTTGCTGATAGGAAGTAAAACATATTTTAATACTAAAAAATTAAAGAAATTAAAGATTAAACAGCATAATGAACCTTTAAAAGAGAAAAAAGGGAAAATGCTTCAGGAACTTTTTGTACAAAATAATGAAAATAAAGAACCAAAAATTATTAAAGAAGATAAAGTTTCTAGTGAATTGGAATTTAATGATACAGAACTAAAATTAGATATAAAAGAGTTTGATAATCCAAAAAAAGAAGAGATTGTAGAAAAAGAAGATGTGATTGAAGTAATATCTAAGAAAACTAAAGTTCCATCTCACTATGAATTGCCTCCTTTATCAATATTATCAACTCAATCTACTAACAATTCATCTAAAGAAAAAACGACTGCTAACAAAAATGCAATCAGGTTAACATCTGTATTAAAAGAGTTTGGTGTAAATGCAACTATTGAAAATGCATTTATTGGTCCAACTGTTACAAAATACGAATTAAAATTAGAAACAGGGACACGTGTTAATAAAGTACTTCAGTTACAGGATGATATTAAACTTGCATTAGCAACTGCTGATGTAAGAATTGAAGCTCCAATTCCTGGTAAGCCATATGTTGGGATTGAAGTTCCTAATCATAGTTCCTCAATTGTAAGTTTTAAAGATTGCTTAAAAACTCTTTCTACGATTAAAAAATATGCAGACAATAAATGTGTTGTCTGTTTAGGTAAAGATGTTTCAGGACGTTCTATTTATGGAGAATTGGATAAAATGATCCATTTACTTGTAGCTGGTGCGACAGGTTCAGGTAAATCTGTATGTATTAATACAATTATATGTTCTATTCTTATGCGTGCAAGACCTGATGAAGTTAAACTAATTTTAGTTGATCCTAAAAAAGTAGAATTATCAGGTTACAATGGAATACCACATTTACTTACACCAGTTGTAACTGATCCTAAAAAGGCAGCTGGAGTTTTAAGAATTGTAGTTGAAGAAATGGAAAGAAGATATGATGTATTTGCTAAAGCAAATACAAGAAATATCACAAGCTATAATGATTATGCAAAAATTTATAATTCAACAAGAAGTGAAGATGAACACATTGAAATACTTCCATATATGGTTGTAATATTAGATGAGGTTGCGGATTTAATGATGGTTGCAAGTAAAGATGTTGAAGATTGTATTATGCGTTTAGCTCAAATGGCTAGAGCGGCAGGTATTCATCTTATTGTAGCTACTCAAAGACCATCTACTGATATTATAACTGGTGATATTAAAGCTAATATTCCTTCAAGAATAGCATTTGCTGTATCATCAAGTATCGATTCTAGAACTATTTTAGATACAGGTGGAGCTGAAAAATTAATAGGAAAAGGTGATATGTTATTTGCACCGATGGGTTCATCTTCGCCTACAAGAATTCAGGGATGTTATGTTTCTGATGATGAAGTAGAAGCTATTGTTAAATTTGTATCATCTCAGCAAAATGCAATTTATGATGATAAATATTCAAATATAAAAGATTCTTCATCATCATCTGATGATTATGAGCAAAGTGATGAAGAATATGAAATGTGCAGAGAGTTTGTTATAAAAGCACAAAAAGCGAGTACATCTTTATTACAAAGAAAATTCAGAATTGGATATAATAAAGCGGCTCGAATTATTGATCAGTTAGAAGCTGATGGTATTATAGGACCTCAAATGGGAAGTAAACCTAGAGAAGTTTATGTAAGACAATACAAT
Organism: Coprobacillaceae bacterium; assembly: GCA_045614925.1. GTDB lineage: Bacteria > Bacillota_I > Bacilli_A > Erysipelotrichales > Coprobacillaceae > JAZLDV01. The sequence continues at coordinate 18,489 of JAZLDV010000078.1, forward strand.
GAAGAATAAGCGGAGTTAAAACTCCGTTTATTGTTTTAATTTGTCTATTAATGAGTATAATATAATAAGTATGAAGGAGGATATATGCAAACAATATATAAAATGAAGGGTTATACATTACATCTGATCCCTACAGATAAATTTAAAACAACAACTATATCTTTAAGATTACAAAATTATCTTACAAGAGAAACAACAACATTACGTACTTTATTAAATTTTGTTATGATAGCAGCGACTAATAAATTGCCTTCAACACAATTATTAGCAAGTGAACTTGATTATAATTATGGTGCTCGTTTGTCTACTAACATTAATACAAAAGGAATGTCTCATGTATTAAATGTTCAGTCAAGTTTTATTAATGATAAATTTTTAAAAGAAGGTGAACAGCTTTTAGATAAACAATTACAGATTATTAATGATATTTTTTATGATCCATATTTTGTTGATGAAATGTTTGAAGAAAAAATTGTCGAATTAAAAAAGAAAGAGATTTTAGAAAGAATACAGATTTCTAAAGATGATAAATTTTCATATTCTTTAGATAAACTATTTGAATATATGGGTAGAGATTCTGTATTAGGTATTTATAGTACAGGATATGAAGAGGATCTTGAACATATTACTTCTAAACAATTAACTGAATATTTTAAAAAATGTATTCAAGAAGATGAAAAACATTTATATATAGTAGGAGATATTGATGAAAGTATTGTTGAAACAGTAGGAAAATATATTTATTTTCCTGAAGTGAATCATCATTATGAATCTTCTTATATTTTTAAAAGTGATAGAAAAGATATGTTAGAAATTATAGAAAAACAAGATATTACTCAATCAAAATTAAATATCGGTTATACAATTGATTGTGATTTTATGCATGCAAATCATTACGCAATGACTGTGTTTAATAGTATTTTTGGAGGAAATTCACAATCTAGATTATTTAAAGTTGTAAGAGAAAAACATAGTTTATGTTATTATGTTTCATCAAGTTATGATGCATTTAATGGTATTATGATAGTGAATGCAGGAATAGAAGATAAAGATTATGAATTAACATTAAATCTTATAAAAGAGCAGTTAGAAGATTTAAAACAAGGACATATAAGTGATGAAGAAATCTTACTTGCAAAAACAATGTTAACTAACTCGTTGCGTAAAACTAATGATGAAGCAAATAGTATGATTACATTGGCATATAACAGAGATATTGTAAATAAAGAAGAAACTAATGAACAATATATTGAAAGATTAAATAAAGTCACTAAAGAGGAATTGGTTGATGTAGCGAAAAATATTCAATTAGATACAATATTTTTCCTTACAGGAAAGGAGAAATATGGAAATCATTAATTATGAAACACTAAAAGAAAAATTATATTTTGAAGAAATGGACAATGGTTTAAAGGTATATGTTTTACCTAAAATTGGATTTTCCAAATCTTATGGTCTTTTTTCTACAAATTTTGGTTCAGTAGATACAACTTTTGTTCCTATTGGTGAAACTGAAATGGTTAAAGTACCAGATGGTATTGCTCATTTTTTAGAACATAAAATGTTTGAAATGAAAGATGGAGATGCAAGTGATAAATTCGCAAGATTAGGTGCGAGCACTAATGCTTTTACATCATCATCACGTACTGCATATTTATTTAATACAACATCTAATGAATATGAATGTATTGAACTTTTATTAGATTTTGTACAAGATATATATTTAACAGATGAAACTGTTGAAAAAGAAAAGGGGATTATTAATCAGGAAATTGGAATGTATGATGATGATCCTGACTGGCGTGTTTATTTTGGAAGTATTATGAATTTATATCATGATCATCCTGTAAAGGTAGATATTGCTGGAACTGTTGATTCGGTTAATAGTATTGATAAAGAAACATTAGAAAAATGTTATCATACATTCTACCACCCAACAAATATGATGTTGTTTATTGTTGGAAATATTGATCCAGATAAAACGTTTGAATTAATTAGAAATAATCAGTCTAAGAAAGTCTTTAAAGAAAATTTTTCTATTCAAAGAAAAGAAATTATTGAAGAAAAATCTATTGATAAAAAAGAAGAAGTATTGACTATGGATGTTTCTATGCCAAAGATTATTGTTTCAATTAAAGTAAATGATATACCAGAAAAACCACATGATAAATTAATTAGAGATTTATCAATGAATATTCTTTTAGATTTATTATTTGCTAAAAGTTCATCGTTATATGAAAAATGGGTTAATGAAGGTATTATTAATGATACGTTTTCTGGAAGCTTTATGCAGGAAAGAGATTATTCATTTATTTTAATGGGTGGAGATACACCATATGTTGATGAACTAAAAGAAAAACTATATGATTTTATTTCTCATATCAAAGATTATAAAATTACTGAAGAAGAGTTTGATAGGGTTAAAAGAAAAAATATTGGTGCATTAATAAGTTTATTTAATAGTCCTGAGAGTATTGCGAATATATTTAGTCGTTATTATTTTGAAGGAATTATGTTTTTTGAATTTATAGATGTTATTAATGAATTAACTCTTGATGATATTTATAATTTATATCCACTTTTTGATATTGAATTAACTTCATCATTTATAATTAAATCAAAATAGATAAAATTATACATTTTTATGTATAATTTTTTTCTTTGAAAACTTTTGTTTTATACACTATTTTTTGTTTTTAAGGTAATCGGTAGAAAAATCTGACAGATGAAAATACTTTACAGATTACATATTTATGTTATAATAATTTCGACCTAGGAGATATATGTATTTCCTACACTATAGATAAGGGAATCTGATTGTTGGTCGATGGTGTTGAAAGCCTTCTTTAAGTAGGAATCCTAAAATCGAACACAAGATACCCACCTGAATGTACCAGGGATTAATCTAAAAAACTCTTAGGTCTTTTATTATGGAGGAAATTATGGCACAAATCAGTCAAGAATTAATAGATGAAATTAATGCACTTGCACATAAAAGTAAATCTGTTGGTTTAACAGATGAAGAAAAAGCAAGACAACAAGAATTAAGACAAGAATATATAAGAATTTTTAGAGGTGGATTCAAACAACAATTAATGTCTATTAAAGTTGTTGATGAAAAAGGAAATGATATTACACCTGATAAATTAAAAAAAGCAAAAAAAGCGAACTAATCGCTTTTTTTTTACATTTTTTTTGAGTTCATGATATTAAGATGATATTGGTGATTAATATGAATAAATATAAAATTGTTAAAGTCAAAAAAGAATTTAATGAATTGTGTAATACATATCCATCAATAGTCAAATTTTTATTTAATGAAACAAAAGAACAATATTTTGAAAATACTATCAAGAATATATTTGAACCAATAAATAAAGAATTGATCTTATCAATATTTAATGGTCATATTGTTTATGATAGTCAATTAGATGAATATATGCTTTATAATGATATTAAGAAAAATTATATTATTATAAGATTTTTTGAATACTTTATTGATGTAGAAGAAATAAATGATGAATTTGTATTATTTAGTAATTTAAAGGAAAAAATTTCAAGTTTTTATCTTATACAATAATTAGTGTTTTACAAAATGATAAATTATATGTTATAATTAATTTGTGTTTGAAATGGAGGAATTATAAATGTTTGAATTGATTTTTGGACTATTAATTGGTCTTGTTATAGGTTTTTTCTTAGCTCGTAAAAAAGTAAAAGATGACTTAAAGAAAAATCCACCTGTAAATGAAAAAATGCTTCGTGTTATGTTTATGGAAATGGGACGTAAACCAAGTGAAGCACAAATTAAACAAATGATCAAAAGTATTAATGATCAATATAAATAAGGGATTCTCCCTTATTTTTTATTATAATGAATATTTATATTACTAGACATTCTAAGACTATCTGGAATGAAGAGAGAAGATTACAGGGACATATGGATTCGCCTTTAACAAAACAAGGTATAGATAATGCAATTGCTTTAAAGCAATATATTGATAAAAATAAGATAGAGTTTGATTATATATACTCTAGTCCTTTAAAAAGAGCTCTAGATACAGCTAAAATTGTAGCCGGGAATAAGAATATCATAATTGACAAACGCTTAATGGAAATGAATTTTGGAGATTATGAAGGACACATGATTAATGATTTAATGAACATGAATCCTAGTTATTATGATATGATGTGGAATAAACCTCAAGATTTTGATAGACTTCCTAATGGGGAAAGTTATGAAGAGGTATTAGAACGTATTGATGATTTTTTTAATGAATTAAAAAATTTGAATTGTGAAAACATTATGATTGTTACACATGGAATGTATTTGATTCTGATTTTTGCTTATATTTTAAATATAAATAAAAATGATATTGTTACTATTAATAAAAATGTAGCAGAAGGATGTTCTTTGAATCTGATATGTATGCATGATGATAAATTGGATATTGTTTATACAGATAAAAAAGATTATCTGCCACATATTTCTAATATAAAATTTAATCAATAAAAAAAGCACGATTTATATCGTGCTTTTTACATCCATGTTATTTTTCTTTCTGTACCATTTTTTATTCTAACTATATTTTCTTTGTGCTTATAAATTAATAAGAAAATTATGCAAGCTGCAGGGATAATAATATTTAAACCATAGTTTAAAAATGGGCTTGCAATAAGGACTGAACTTGAAGCAATCATTGAAGCCAAAGAAACATATTTTGAAATTTTAAGGATCACAAGAAAGAAAGCTAAAGCAATTAATGCTGTTTTCCAGTCAACCATTAAAATAAATCCCATCGCAGTTGAAACAGCTTTTCCACCTTTAAATTGAGCAAATATAGGATAACAATGTCCAATAACACAAGATAAACCTGTATAATATGCGATATCAGTGCTTAAATGTAAATTAGAAGAAATCATTGATGCTAAAGCCATTGTCACTATACATTTAGAAGCATCTAAAATAATAACAGAAACACCTGCTTTTTTTCCTAAAACACGTCCTGCATTGGTTCCACCTAAGTTTCCAGAACCACTATTTCTTATATCTACATTATAAAATAATTTTCCAATCACTAGTGCAAAAGGAATAGATCCATATAAATAACCAAATAATATTAATAATCCATAAATTAAATAATTCATATTTTCACTTCCTCTTTAATAATTATACAGTAGTCATAGAAAAAATCAATTATTTTATAATTACCTTTTATTGTTGGTTTTTTTAAAAAAAACACAGGTCTTATTATATGGATTAAAAATTAAGTTTAAAATATATTCAAAAAAATTAAAATATTTAGTATAATATATAGGCTTTTAAAAGGAGGCGGTTAGTTTGAAAAAAAATCAATATGATGAATCGAATATACAGATTTTAGAGGGGTTGGATGCGGTAAGAAAAAGACCTGGTATGTATATTGGTTCTACTGACTCAAGAGGTTTACATCATCTGGTATGGGAAATTGTAGATAATGCAATTGATGAAGCGATTGCCGGATTTGGAAATAAAATTACAGTGACTATTGGAAAAGATAATAGTATTAAGGTTGAAGATGAAGGAAGAGGTTTGCCAACTGGAATGCACGCTAGTGGAAAAGTGACAACTGAAGTTATTTTAACTGTACTACATGCAGGAGGTAAGTTTAGTGAAGATGGAGGATATAAAACTGCTGGTGGTCTTCACGGGGTTGGTTCTTCTGTAGTTAATGCTTTAAGTGAATGGTTAGATTTAACTGTCTATAGAGATGGAAAAATCTATTCACAAAAATTTATAGGAGGAGATAAAAAAATCTCTCCTTTAAAATGTGTTGGTAAAACAACAAAAACAGGAACAACTATTCATTTTTTACCGAATAAAGATTATTTTTCAGTAACAGAATTTAATTATACGACAATATCTGAAAGATTAAGAGAAAGTGCCTTTTTATTAAAAGGAATTCAAATGGTGGTTATTGATGAAAGAACAGGCAAAAGTGAATCTTTTCAATATGAAAATGGTTTAGAAGCATTTATTGATTATCTTAATTATGAAAAGACAACTTTACATAATATTGTTTCTTTTGAAGATAATTCTAATCCAATTGAAGTTGAAATTGCTTTTCAGTTCTGCAATGGATATCAGGAAAACGTAATTTCTTTTGTTAATTTAGTGCGTACTGGTGATGGAGGAACTCATGAAACTGGATTCAGATCAGGTTTTACTAAAGTTTTTAATGAGTATGCAAGAAAATATGGTTTATTAAAAGCAAAAGATAAAAATTTAGAAGGAGCAGATGTTAGAGAAGGTTTAAATGCTGTTATTTCTATTAAAATTCCAGAATCTTTATTACAGTTTGAAGGACAGACTAAATCTAAGTTAGGAACACCTGAAGCTAGAAATATTGTAGAAAACGTTGTTTATGAAAAAATAAATTATTATTTAGAAGAAAATAAAGAGGCTGCAAATCAATTAATTGATAAAATGATTAAAGCAGCACAGGCACGCTCTGCTGCACGAGCTGCTAGAGAAAAAATCAGAAAAGAAAAAGGTGCTAAAGCTGAAAAAATTCTAAGCGGTAAATTAGCTCCTGCACAATCAAAAGATAAAAAGAAAAAAGAATTGTATTTAGTCGAAGGTGATTCTGCAGGTGGAAGTGCTAAGCAAGGAAGAGACCGTAAGTATCAGGCTATTCTTCCTTTAAGAGGAAAAGTTGTTAATACTGAAAAAGCAACAATGAATGATATTTTGAAAAATGAAGAAATCAGTACTATTATTAATACTGTAGGTGCAGGTGTAGGGGCTGATTTTAATGAAGAAGATTCAAATTATTCAAAAGTTATTATCATGACCGATGCGGATACAGATGGTGCACATATTCAAGTATTATTATTAACATTCTTCTATAGATATATGAGAGGTTTAATACAAGCAGGAAAAGTTTATATTGCTTTACCTCCATTGTATAAAGTTTCTAAGAAAAATGGTAAATATGAAGAAGGTATTTATGCATGGGATGAACAGCAATTAGAAGAAGCGAAAAAGAAAATAGGACGTGGATACAATGTTCAGCGTTATAAAGGTCTTGGAGAAATGAATGCTGATCAATTATGGGAAACTACAATGAATCCTGAGACACGTACTTTGATTCAAGTTTCTATCGAAGATGCTGCTTTAGTAGAAAGAAGAGTTTCGGTTTTAATGGGAGATAAAGTAGAACCAAGAAGAGAATGGATTGAAAATAATGTTAAATTCTCTTTAGAAGATTCTTTCTTTATTAAAGAATAGGAGGTAAAACATGGGTGAGAAAATTTTAAGACAATCATTAGATGATATTATGGGTGATCGTTTTGGAAAATATTCTAAATATATTATTCAAGATCGTGCTTTACCAGATGTAAGAGATGGATTAAAACCTGTACAAAGACGTATATTATATGCAATGTACAAAGAAGGCAATACGCATACAAAACCATACCGTAAATCAGCAAAAACTGTTGGTAATGTTATTGGGAATTATCATCCTCATGGGGATTCTTCTGTTTATGAGGCTATGGTACGTTTATCACAAGATTGGAAAATGAGAATTCCTTTAATTGATATGCAAGGAAATAATGGTTCTATTGATAATGACCCTGCAGCTGCTATGCGTTACACTGAAGCTAGATTAGCACCAATCTCTTTAGAATTATTAAAAGATTTAGATAAAGAAACAGTTTTAATGGCTTTAAACTTTGATGATACTGAATATGAGCCAACTGTATTACCTGCTAAATATCCTAATCTTTTGGTTAATGGTGCAACAGGTATTTCTGCTGGTTATGCAACAGATATTCCTCCACACAATTTAGAGGAAGTTATTGATGCAACAATTTATCGTATTAATCATCCTAGATGTAATCTAGATGATCTGATGGAATATATGAAAGGACCTGATTTTCCAACAGGTGCTATAGTAGAAGGAAAAAAAGGTATTAGAGATGCTTTTGAAACAGGTAAAGGGAAAGTTGTTGTTCGTTCTAAAAGTGAAATTATAGAAGAAAAAACAATGAATAAAATTGTGATTACAGAAATTCCTTTTGAAGTTAATAAGGCAGAACTTGTTAGAAAACTTGATGAAATCAGATTTAATAAAAATGTTGATGGTATTATTGAAGTTAGAGATGAATCTGATAGAAAAGGTTTAAGTATTGTTGTTGAGTTAAAGAAAGATGTTGATGTACAAAATACATTAAATTATTTTTATAAAAATACAGATCTTCAAAAGAATTATAATTATAATATGGTCGCTATTAAAGATAAACGACCTGTATGTATGGGAATTGTCGATATTATAGATGGTTATATTAAACATTCTATTGAAGTTATTACTAAAAGATCATTATTTGAGTTAAATAAAGCTGAAGAAAGAAAACATATTGTTGAAGGTCTTATTAAAGCTGTTTCTATTTTAGATGAAGTTGTTCATACAATTAGAAAGTCTTTAAATAAAAGTGATGCTAAAATTAATCTTCAAGATAAATTTGGATTTACTGAAAAACAATCTGAAGCGATTGTGATGTTACAATTATACAGATTAACAAATACTGATATTGTTTCTTTAGAAAAAGAAAATCAGGAATTAAATGAAACAATCGATATGTTAAATAGTATTTTATCAAGTGATAAAGTATTAAGAAAAGTTATTACAAACGAATTAAAGTTAATAAAAAAACAATATCCTACACCTCGTTTAACACAAATTAAAGATGAGGTATTAGAAGTTGTAGTCAATGAAGATGCTATGATTCTTCCTGAAGATGTTTATGTATCAATAACTAGAGATGGATATATTAAACGTATTTCTAAAAAGTCATACACTGCTTCATTAAATACACCAATCGGTAAAAAAGAAGAAGATAGTTTAGTCGATCTTCATTTTGCAAATACTTTAGATAAATTACTAGTTTTTACTGATAAAGGAAATTATATGTATATTCCAGTTCATAAATTAGAAGAATTCAGATGGAAGGAATTAGGTAAACATATTAGTTACATGATTAAAATTTCGCCTGATGAAAAGATTATTTCTTCATTATTGGTAAAATCATTTGATGAATCGCTATATGTTATTTTAGCTTCAAAAAATGGTCAAATCAAACGTGTCAAACTTAATGATTTTGAACTAACAAGATATACAAAACCAGTAAAATGTATCAATCTTAAAGATGATGATGTTTTAGTTGGTGTAAAATTAACAAATGGAAATCAGGCTGTTATTTTAAGTACTTACTGCAATTATGCCACTCTATATGATGAAAATGAAGTCTCTATATTAGGGGTAAAAGCGGCAGGTATACGAGGAATTAAATTAAAAGATGATTATGTTGTTTCATTGAATGTGTTTGATCCATCTATGGCGATGTCTTTTGTGATGATTAGTGATTCTATGGGAATTAAGCGTATGCATGTAAGTGATATTACAACATGTTCAAGAGCAACAAAAGGAACTCAGTTCTGTAAATCTTTAAAAACAAAAGAAATTCATACAATGAATACTTTTGTTTTAGATACTAAAGATCAGTTTGTTATTGATGTAGCTGATGAAAGTATTGTATTTAATGTAAAAGATTTTAATTATAATTCATTAGAAACAAAACCAAGTATTCCTTCATCTTTAAAAGATAAACAATTTGTACGCGCTTATTTAAATAAAACAATGATTACATCAATGTATGATACAGATTTAAATCAGCCTAAAAAAATTGTAGAGAAAAAAACACAAACTAATGAAAAGACAAAAACTATTGAAAAAAAACCATCTAAAGAAACGATGTTTGAACCAATTTCTTTTGATGATTTATTTAATATTGATTTTTAGAATATGAGTTATCTCATATTCTTTTCATTTTCATTCATAAATAATTTTAATAGTTTAATTAGTGCTCTTTTTTCAATTCTTGATACGTATGATCTTGATATTTTCAGTTTTTTTGCTATTTCTTTTTGTGTATATTCTTTTGAATTGTTTAAACCGTATCTATAGATAAGGATTTCTTTTTCTCTTTCATCTAATGTATAAAAGTATTTTTCAAGTTTTTTTAGTTGAAATGATGTGTGAATTGTATCAGGTATCTCTTTTTGATTCATGGGTATAATATCCATTAAAGTCATTTCGCTACCATCTTTATCAAAACCTAAGACTTCGTTTAACGATATATCTAAAGCAGTCTTTTTATGTCTTCTTAAATGCATGAGAATTTCATTTTCTATGCATTTAGAAGCATAAGTAGATAGTTTAGTGCTTTTATCAGGATGATAGGAATCAATGGCTTTAATTAGTCCTATCGTACCGATACTTATTAGATCTTCTATAAGGTCTTTTTCACTTTCGTATTTTTTAGCAATATGGGCTACGAGTCTTAAGTTATGTTCTATCAGAATATTTCTCGATTCCTGATTGTTTTCTAATAAATATTGAGATATATGAAAACTTTCTTCTTTAGATGAAAGCTGTTTTTTAAATTCCTGATTTTTAATGAAAGAAACAAAAAGAAATTGTTCTAAAATCATAAATAATGTTGTAAACATAAGCCACCTCTATTATAATGTATGAGAAAATAGGCGAAATATGTTTTAATTTTCAAATTATTTAAATATAACAAAAAGGGTGATAAAATGAGTGAAATAAAAAAATGTTTTGGTTGTGGTGCTATCATTCAAAGTGAGAATGAAAAAAATATTGGTTATGTACCTAAAAATGCAGCACAAAGAGACCATATTTTATGTAAAAGATGTTTTCAATTAAAGAATTATCATATATTACAACAAACTAATTTAACTAAAGATGACTTCTTAGGTTTTTTAGATGAAATTGGACAAAAAGATTGTTTAGTTGTTTACATCATTGATCTATTTGATTTTTCAGGAAGTTTAATTCCAGGATTTATGCGTCATATTGGACATAATGATGTATTGGTTTTAGCAAATAAAAGAGATATTTTACCTAAATCTCTTAAAGAAGTTAAATTAGAGCATTGGGTAAGAAGACAATTAAAAGAAGAAGGAATTAAACCATTAGATGTTGTTATTACAAGTGGAAAGAAAAATATGAATTTAGATCGTATTTATGATACGATTATGGATCTTAGAAAAAATCGTGATGTTTATGTAGTAGGTGTTACAAATGTTGGGAAATCAACATTTATTAATGCTTTATTAAGACATTATGCAGAAGTAGAAGAACAAAATCTAATTACTGTTTCAGAGTTCCCAGGAACTACATTACATTTTATCGAAATTCCGTTAGATCAAAATACAGCATTATTTGATACACCAGGTATCATTAATGAATCACAAATGACTCATCTTATTGATGTGAATGATATTAAATCTATTATTCCTCAAGGTGAATTAAGACCTATGGGATTTCAGTTAAATGAAGGACAAAGTATATATTTTGATGGATTAGGAAGAATAGATTTTGTAAGTGGAGAACCTGCAAGTTTTATTGCTTATTTTTCTAAGAATTTAAAAATTCATCGTACTAAATTAATGAATGCAGATGAATTATATAACAGACATAAAACGTTTAAATATGAAATTGAAGGTATGAATTCTATTACTGATATGAAAACATATGAATTCAGATTACCAAAAGGTAAATGTGATATTGTTATTTCAGGATTAGGATTTATTACAATTTCATCAAATGGTGGATTAGTAAAAGTAAAAGTTCCACCAAAAATTTCAGTATTAATAAGAGAAGCAATTATTTAGGAGGATTATATGTTAACAGGTAAACAAAAAAGAGAATTAAGAAAAGAAGCTCATAATTTAAATGCAATTTTTCAAGTGGGAAAAGATGGTGTAACACAAAATCAGGCTAACGGTATTTCTGATGCTTTAGAAGCAAAAGAATTATTAAAAGTTAAATTATTAGATAGCTGTCCTGATGATGTGAATACAGTTGCATTAGAACTAAGTGTTCTAACAAAAAGTGAAGTTGTTCAAATTATTGGACGCACTATTGTCTTATATAGACAAAGTGACAAAAAGATTTATAAAATCTAATGAGAAAAATAGGTTTGTTTGGTGGGAGTTTTGATCCTATTCATAAAGCACATGTCGATATTGCAATGTGTGCAATTGAACAATTAGGTTTAGATGAATTAAGATTAATTCCTACAAAGAATAACCCATGGAAAGATCATGTATCTGCTAGTAATGAAGATAGAATTCGCATGATTGAAATTGCAACACAAAATTATGACAAAATTAAAATTGAACGTTATGAAATAGATAACACTAGTGAAGAGAAAAACTATACTTATCTGACTTTAAATGAATTAATGAAAGATAGTGATGATCAGTTTTACTATATTATGGGTATGGATCAGGCTAATCTTTTCTATAAATGGAAAGAAGCAAAATATATTAGTGAAAAAGTACAGTTAGTTGCTTTTTTAAGAGGTGGATATGAGTGTGATTATGATGTTTTGAATGAATATCATTTTATACAGTTAAATAATACACCACTTGTATCTTCAAGTAGTGAAATTAGAAATGGTCATGTTGATTTATTGGATGAAAATGTATTGAAATATATTGTCTCTAAAGGTCTTTATATTGATACAATGATTTCATCTTATATGAAAGAAAAAAGATGGCAACATTCTTTAAGTGTTGCTACTTTAGCAAAAGAATTTGCTAAATCAAACAACTTAAATGAAATGTCTGCTTATGTTGCAGGTATTTTCCATGATGTAGCAAAAGAAATGGATAAAGAAGAATCAGAAAAAATAATGAATACTCATTATTCTGATTTTGCAGATAGACCTAAGCCGGTATGGCACCAATGGTTATCTGCTTATGTAAGTGAACATAAATTTAAGATTGATGATAAAGAAATTTTAGATGCAATTGAATGGCATACAACTGCAACGATTCCGATGAGTAAAATTGCAAAATGTGTGTATTGTGCAGATAAATTAGATCCACTTAGAGATTATGATTCTTCAAAAGAAATTGAAATATGTTTAAAAAATATTGATGAAGGATTTAAAGTATGTTTAACATCCTTTTATGAATATTTTACAAAATCAGGTAATCAAGTGGATGAACATTTTTTAGAAATTTACAATTATTATGTAGTTAAAGGAGAAATATAATGACAAAATTAGAATGTGTAGTTAAAGCTATGGATGATAAATTAGCAACTCATATTGTTGCGATTGATATGATGGAAGCAAGTCCATTATTTGATACATTTGTATTATGTACTGCTGATAATGAAAGATTAATGAAAGCAATTGTACAAAATATTAAAGATGAATGTGCTTTAAATGGTTTTGATGTAAAATCAGTTGAAGGATTAAGAGATTCTAAATGGATGTTAATTGATTTAGGTGATATTGTATGTCACGTATTTGAAACAAATGAGAGAGCAAGCTATAATTTAGATAAATTATGGGGAGATTTACCTCGTATTGATGTAGAAGGAATGTTATCAAAATGAGTTATGAAAACTTTGCCTACTACTATGATAGTTTAATGGATCCTCAATTTTATGATGATTATGAAAGTTTTATTTACAATCAATGTGATTTTAATGAAGTTTTAGAATTGGGATGTGGAACTGGAGAAATAGCAATTCGTTTAGCAAAAAATGGTAAATCAGTATTTGCAAGTGATTTATCTACTGATATGTTAGAAGTTGCAAAACAAAAAGCCATGAGAGCAAATGTAAATTTAATGATGCAACGTGTGGATATGACTGATTTTATGACTTCATATCCTGTTGATCTTATTTTATGTTTATGTGATTCATTAAATTATGTACTTAATGAAGAAGATATTAAAAAGACATTTATTAATGTTTATAATTCATTAAAAGAAGATGGTACATTTATTTTTGATGTAGATAGTCTTTATAAAATGAATGTTATTTTAAATGATTATCATGAACATGATCATGATGATGAGTTTGCTTTTAGCTGGGATGTTGAAAATTTAGGTGATGGATATGTTCATCATCATGTCTATATTGAAGATAAGGTTGAAAAAGAAATTGTAGAAGAAGATCATTATCAGAAAACATATTCTTTAGAAACTTATTTAAAATGGTTAGATGAATGTGGTTTTAAAAATGTTAAATATTTCAGTGATTTTAAAGAATATGATGAATTATGCGAAAGAATTATATTCGTATGTAGAAAGGGTTAATTATGATTGGAATTATTGGAGCAATGGAAGAAGAAGTGACAGCACTTTTGAATTTAAGTCATATTAAAGAGAGTAAAGTTTATCAAGGATATACATTTTATTCATGTCAGCTTGCTGATAAAGATGTAACTATTGTTCAAGGTGGAATTGGTAAAGTGAATGCTGCAATTTCTACAACCTTATTAATTGAAAAATATGACATTGATACTATCATTAATATTGGATCAGCAGGTGGTTTACATCTAAATCAGAATGTTGGAGATGTTGTAGTATCAACAGCGGTTGCGCATCATGATGTCGATGTGACTGCTTTTGGAAGACCAATTGGTCAAGTTCCTGGTATGCCTGTTACTTTTACTCCAAATGAAAATTTATTGAATAAAGTTAAAGAAATTTTAACTTTAAATAATATGGAGTGTCATAGTGGGTTAATTGTTTCAGGTGATCAGTTTATATCAAAAGCTGAACAGGTTGACCTAATTAAAAAGAATTTCCCAGAAGCAATGTGTGCAGAGATGGAAGCAGCTGCAGTTGCACAGGTATGTCATGTTTATAATAAAGATTTTATTATTACAAGATCATTAAGTGATATTTACAATAAAGGTGAAAATAATATTCAGTTTGATGAATACTTAAAAAAAGCGAGTGTCGCTTCTGCGAAAATGTGTTATGAATTAGTTAATTCATTATAGACATGGGGGAATATTTTTGAAAAATATTGAATTATTGGCACCTGCGGGTGACCAGGAGTCATTGATTGCAGCTATTCAAAATGGTGCAAATGCAATTTATCTTGGCGGAACTATGTTTAATGCACGTGCTTTTGCTAAGAATTTTGACAAAGAACAATTAAAATGGGCAATTGAGTATGCTCATGAGCGTGATGTAAGAATTTTTGTTACTGTTAATACTTTGTTTGGTGATGAAGATTTTGCTGAATTGACAAAATATTTAGATTATCTTTATGAAATAGGTGCTGATGCCCTTATTATTCAGGATATCGGCTTATTTCATTATGTTAAAAATAGATATAAAGATTTTGAAATTCATATAAGTACACAAGCATCATGTATGAATAAAGATGCTGTTAAATATTTTGAAGAACAAGGTGCACATCGAGTAGTATTAGCTAGAGAAAACACTATTGATGAAATTAAAGAAATTTGTTTTTCTACATCTTTAGATATTGAAGTTTTTGTTCATGGCGCTCTTTGTGTTTGTTATTCAGGTCAATGTCTTATGAGTAGTTTTATAGGTAAACGAAGTGGGAACAAAGGTGCTTGTGCTCAGCCATGTCGTTTAGCTTATGATATTTATGAAAATAAAAAATTATTAGAACAGAAAATGCCATTTATATTATCTCCAAGAGATCTTATGACTATTGAGCATGTTGGAGAATTAATAGAAGCAGGTGTTACTT
Source organism: Coprobacillaceae bacterium (assembly GCA_045614925.1). Classification (GTDB taxonomy): domain Bacteria; phylum Bacillota_I; class Bacilli_A; order Erysipelotrichales; family Coprobacillaceae; genus JAZLDV01. The sequence continues at coordinate 34,094 of JAZLDV010000078.1, forward strand.
CTTTTAAAATTGAAGGAAGAATGAAAAGACCTGAATATGTAGCAAGTGTTGTAGGTGCTTATAGAAAAGCAATTGATGATTATATAAATAAAAGAAATGAAAAATATGAAAAAGAAATTTTGAATATGAAATCTATGTTTAATAGAGATTATACTCATGGTTTTCTTTTTTATGATAAAAATGTATTATCTGGTGATTATTCAGGTAATAAAGGTATTATTATTGGTGAAGTCAAATCATACAACAAGAAAACAAAAAGAGTTCTTGTTGAATTAAGTGATGAACTATTACAGGGTGATAGTGTTGTATTTGAGAATATTGATAAAGGACGTCCTGTAAATAAAATATATTTTAAAAATAAACTTGTTTCTAAAGGTGAGAAAGGTCAGCTTATTGAGATTGAATTTGATTATCAGGTTTATAAAGGGAATGTTAGAAAAACAATTAATACAAAACTTATAAAAGAATTATCTAATACATACCATAAAGAATTTGTTAATCTGCCTGTCACAATGTATTTTACATGCCTGTTGAATCAAAATGCTGTACTTAAAGTTAAGTACAAAAATTATAGTTCTACAGTTAAATCAAATTCTATTGCTGAATTAGCAAATAACAAGTCTTTAGATAAAGAGAGAATCATTTCACAATTATCAAAACTTGGTTCAACACAGTTTATGCTAGATAAGATAAATGTAAAATTAGATGATAATGTTATTATACCTATTAAAGAATTAAATGAAATGAGACGTAAAGCTATAGAGGATATTAGTGAACAGATGAAAAATCAAGTAATTCATCATTCAAAAGTTAATGATGAATCTATTGAATTGACTGGTACAGAAAATCATAGTCATAAAAAACTAGTTCTGGTTTCTAATATGGAGCAGTTAAAAATTGCATCTGAATATAACAATATCTTAATAGCATATTCATATAATTCTTCTTTTAACGACGCATTTAATTATTTAAAAGAAAAAGATAAAGACATTATTATGTTTATTCCACGCATTATGAAACAATCTTATATAAATAAGATTAAAAATGAAAAATATTATTCTGATATAAAAACTGTTATTGTCAATGAAGTGGGATCATATCATGCATTTGCTGATAAAGATATTATATTAGGAACAGGAATGAATATTTATAATTCATATTCTGCTTCATTATTTAATGAAGATAAAATTCTTTCTTTAGAATTATCAAAACAACAGTATAAGAATATGAAAACTGATTTAAATAAGACATATATTCAAGTCTTTGGAAAAATTGAAAATATGATTACTGAATATTGTCCTATTTCTCAGTATTATTTTGGATATCAAAATAAAAATTGTAATTTGTGTAAGAAAAATAGTTATTCTTTAAAGGATAGAAAAGGGGAGTTCTTTGATATTGTAACAGATGAATTCTGTAAAACACATATCTTGAACTGCAGAACATTATTTATTGAAGATACAAAATTAAATCAATTTATTCATTTTACAAATGAGAATCCAAATGATGTGAAATTTGTATTAGATTATTTTGTTTTAAATAAAAAAGAAGATTATAAAGATAAATTTAATGTCACAAATGGTTATTTTAAGTAAATGATGGACAAATTTAGGTAAAAATAAAAAAATATTTTTTTAATTTCTAAATTGAAAAAACACTAATCTCATGTTATAATTTTTTTAATATATATGAGGGGGCGATATTATGGCTGTTGATACAGATTTAGCAAAAAGATTGAAAGCTTATAGAAACTTTAGACATCTTACTCAAAAAGAGGTGGCTTCTCACTTAAATGTTCCTCACTCTGCAATTTCTGATATTGAAAATGGTAAGCGTGATGTAACTGTTGGTGAATTAAAAATTTTATCTAATTTATATGGTCGTAGTGTAGAAGAAATAATTAGTGGCAAAAAATATGATTATTATAATATTGCTAATATTGCACGTTTGCTTACTGAATTACCTGATGATGACCTAAAAGAAGTTATGTTTATTATTGAATATAAACGTAAACGTATTGAAGAAAATAAAAAATAATATATATAACCAGATGAATACATACATAACATAGACATCTGGTTATTTATTGTGAATTCTAGTTAAAATATTCACAAAATCCAAAAATAGATTAGTTCTTATTTACAATTATCTAAAAAATTGATAGAATATAAGTACTAAATGTAATAAAAGAAAAGGAGTATTTGATATGAAAACTATTTTATTAATATGTTCTGCTGGGATGTCTACTAGCTTATTAGTTACAAAAATGGAATCTGCAGCTAAAGATGCTGGAGTTGATTGTAAAATTTTTGCATTACCTTTCTCTGATGCACCAAGAGTATTAGAAGAAGTTGATGTTATTTTATTAGGACCTCAAGTAAGATTCCAAAAAACTGCTATTGAAAAATTAGTGGCTGGTAGAAAAGCTGGACCTGTACCTGTTGATGTTATTGATATGAGAGATTATGGTACAATGAACGGAAAAGCTGTATTCGAAAAAGCAATGAACTTATTAGGATAATTTATAAACAAAGAAACCATTATATAAATGGTTTCTTTTTATTCATAATTGGAGTGATTACATGGAAAGATTTGATTATAAAAAAACAGATATGATTATGCACTATTTGCCTTATAATTACTATAATACCTATAATGCGAATATAAATACGATGATTATGTGGAATCATGTTTATGATATCTATTATAAATGTGAAGATAATTATATGATTATGTTATATTCTTATGGTGGAAAACGTTTTTTTGTTATGCCTTATTGTAATGAAAAATATTTTCCTACTGCAATTAATTTTATGATCAGATATGCAAAAGAACATGACTTTGAATTTAGTCTAAGTTTTGCATCTTTTGAATTTGTTGAGTATATAAAAAATAATTATAATGAGTTATTTGTAGTCAGAAGAACTGACTATAACGATGATTATATTTATAATGTATCAGACCATTTATATTTGACAGGTAAAAAAATGCAAAAAAGAAGAAATCATTATAATATTTTTATAAAAGAATATCCTGATTATTTGTTTAAACAACTAGATCCAATTCATGATAGAAATGATATTATACAATGTTTTAATAACTGGGATTTACAAAGTCTTCATGGTTCAAAATTAGAATTAGAAGGGATTGAAAATTTGCTTAAATACGGTGTAGATATATATTGTTATGGTATTTATATAAATAATAAAATTGAAGCTATATCAATATGTTCATTGTTGAATCCTGAAACTCTTCAAATACATGTAGAAAAAGCAAATAGGGGAATGAGAGGTATTTATCCTGCTTTATTAAAAAACGTCTTAGAATCAAATTTTAGCGATATTAAGTATATAAATAGGGAAGATGATATTGGAATAGAAGGGTTAAGAAAATCTAAGACTCAGCTTCACCCAGTTTATAAATTAGAAAAATATGAGATATTATTAAAAGATTTGCAAATAAGAAAAGCTAATGATAAGGATACTGATGATATTAAGAAACTTTGGCTAGAAAGTTTTGATGATGAAGATATAGAATCTACAGAATATTATTTTAATAATATTTATAATAATGATCATACTTATCTATTATTCAATAAGAATACTTTAATAAGCTGTATACAATATAATCCTATAGTTATGAATGATGGAAGTGTATATTATTTTATTGTTGGTGTATGTACAAGAAAAGATTACCAAAGACAAGGATTTATGGATTATCTATTAAAACATACAATGTGTTTATATAATGATAGACTTATTTTACAGGCTTATAATGAAGATGTTTATAAAAAATATGGATTTAAGGTTACACATAAATTAAAAGAATATTTCATAAAGAAGGATTGTATACAATCTTCAAAGTGTTTAAATGAGATTGATTTGAATATTCTTTTGTCATTATATAATCAATATTGTACTGGATTTAAAATATATAGAAAAAGAGATTTTTCTTATTATGAAAAACTTTATAAAAGATGTGAATCTTATGGAATGAAAATTTTATCTATAGATGATGGATATATGATTTATAGTGAATCAGACGATTATAGTTATGTTCATGAAATTATTTATTTAAACGAAAATGCTTTTTATAATTTGTTAGGACATATTAATAATAAAGATTTATATGTTATGTGTGATAGTTTATCTGTATTTAATTATCCTTATAAGTATAAGACATCTTTAATGTCTAATACATTAACAGATAGTGATGAATATTCATTTATAAATGAAATATATTAAGGTTTCTAATTAGTTTAGAAACCTTAATTTTGTACTATTTATATGTTCGCATAATGTATGTTATGATAATTTTTAATATAAAGTTATTCACATAAGCGCAAATAACTTTATATTATTAAGTCTTTTTCTTTGTTCTTGGATGCAGCAATCTATATTCCTGTATAGCTTTTTCGTTAGATACATGTGTATAGATTGTTGTTGTAGATATATCACTATGACCAAGTAATTTTTGGATTGATCTTAAATCTGCATCATTTTCTAATAAATGTGTAGCAAATGTATGTCTTAAAGTATGTGGTGAAAATTTTTTTGTTATAGAAGATTGTTTTATGCATTTTTGAAGATGTTGATAAAATAATTCTCTTGATATAGGTTCCCCTTTTTTATTTAAAAAGACATAAGGAGATTTGTTTTTTAAATGAACAGATCTGTAATTTTCTATATATTCTTTTAAATATAATGCACATTGCTGATCAATAGGAATTATACGTTCTTTATCCCCTTTTCCTATACACTTAATAATCCTTTTGTTTAAGTTTAAATCTTTTAATTTAAGATTACATAGTTCACTTACACGCATTCCTGAAGCATAAAGTAATATGATCATACATTTGTCTCTATATTGTTCTATTGTATCTTCTTTTAATTCATCAATAAATGTAAATATTTCTTCTTGTGATAAGACCACTGGAAGATGTTTTTCTTCTTTTAATCTTTCAAGGGAACTTAGAATATTTTTTTGAATGATGTTTTCTTTCGTTAAAAATTTGAAATATTGTCTTAACGATACTATTTTTCTATTGATTGAACCCGCTGTTATTTGTTTGTTCAAACTTGTGATAAATGCTTCTACATGAGTAAGCTGTATTTCTTTTATATCTGATATCTGATAGTTTTCGATTATAAAATTATGAAATGATACAATATCATTTGTATAATTTTTAATTGTATATTGACTATAATTTTTTTCTACTATCATATAATGCTTAAATTCTAATAAACAATCTTTTAATTCCATTTTAATCACCAGTTCTATTTTATCATAATTTTCTTATAAAAATACAAATAAATAACACTATTAATGAATAGATTATTATATTTAAATAATTGTTTAATGATTTCTTTAATGATAATTTTTCGTTTGCTTGAAATAATGAATAGTACACAAATAATGAGAGTTCTTGACATTGTATTGTGATTGTTATTGTAAAAAAGATTTCACATAATATTTGAATGATAAGTAATAAAAATAATATTATAGTAAATTCGATTTGGTTATTTACATATATAAATGAATAAGTTATTTGAATAGCTTTTATAAATACTGAGAATCCATGCAAAATAAAACCTATATATGAACTGCTTAAGTATGTATTTATAAAGATAAATGCTAAACTACTGATTAGATAATAATTATTCTTATTAGATATAAATAACTGATTTAATAACATATTTATGTTTTGGGGAGTTTTGTTATAATAAAAGATTCCAAAACATATTCCTGATGTCATGATTATGACACAACTTAAAAAACACAACTTTTTAATTTTAGACATATAAAAAACATTCATAATATCACCTCAGTAAATAGTTATGAATGTTTTTTTGTTTTATTCATTATTTTCAAGATATTTCTTTTGAATTTCTTTTTTATTGATTAGATCACTTGCTTTAATGAATTGATTATTTGTAAATTTTGAATTTAATTGTTTAATTAATTCTTTTGTTTTATCTTCTTTTTTTATGTAGTGAGCTTTATCAAACAATGAAATCTGTGTTGTAATCATTGATTCTTGAACAACATTGTTTAATGATACACCAACAAGTCTTATCATTTCATCATTATATAAAGAATCGAATAAGATTAGAGCAGACGAATAAATTTTTTCAGCATCATTTGTATATTCTTCTATAATCATCTGTTTTGTTTTACTTAACTCTCTTGTGTATTTAATTGTGATTGAAATAGAATTAGATACTAAATTTCTTTTCTTTGCTCTAGCAGAAACTTCTTTTGATAATTCTTTAAATATAGATTTTATAAAGTTTTCATCATTTGTATCTCTTTCAAATGTAGTTGAATTGCCCACTGATTTTAATTCGTTTTTTATAGGATTCACTTTTGAAGAATCTTTTCCATTTGCTTTATGATAATATAATAGCGTATTTTTACCAAATATAGTTCTTAAAATATCATAATTTTTGTAATTAGCTATATCTCCTATAGTATGAATCCCTAGTTCATGAAGTTTAGGTGCTGTTTTTTTACCTACCCCCATCATATCTTCCACAGGTAATGGCCAGATTAACTGTTTAAAATTAGAATTTGTTATAACAGTTATTCCTAGTGGTTTTTTCATATCACTTGCCATTTTAGCTAAAAATTTATTGGGTGCTATACCAATTGAACAAGGTAAATTCAAACGGTTTAAAACTTCATTTTGTATTTGTAATGCAATCTCATATGGATCACATTGATGTTCAATAATATATTCTGTCATATCTAAATAACATTCATCAATACTTGCGACTTCTAAGATTAATGAATATTCAGATAAAACTTCAAAAAACTGATGTGATAAAGTCTTGTATAAATCAAAATGCGGAGGTATAGAAATAAGATCAGGACATAATTCTTTAGCCTTAAATAAAGGCATAGCAGAATGTATACCATATTTTCTTGCTTCATAAGAAGCAGTAGAAACGATACCCCTTCTAGATTCTCCAGAAATCACAACTGGTTTACCTTTTAGTGATGGATTTGCTGATATTTCTGCATTTGCAAAAAATGCATTTAAATCTATATGAAATATAATTTGCATACCATCACCTCATAGTGTATTTTACCACAGTTTAAGGTCTTTATCTATATTGACTATCTCAATGTATAATTTTTAAATCCTGTTAATCTTTCATTTTTTAAGTTATCAGTTTTGTGAGATAATCTCAATTTGTCAGCAATCATAGCAATAAATTCTGAATTTGTTGGTTTAGATTTGCTTGCAGATACTGTGTAACCAAAAATGTCGTTTATAGCATCTGTGTTTCCTCTATTCCACGCAACTTCAATAGCATGTCTGATTGCTCTTTCTACTCTTGAAGATGTAGTATTATATGTTCTTGCGATATCAGGATATAATACTTTTGTAACTTGACCTAAAATATCAATGTTTTCATAAGTAATCATAATTGCTGTTCTTAAAAACATATAGCCTTTAATATGTGCTGGAATACCTACTTCGTGTAAAATTTCAGTGATTTCATTTTCGATTTTTACTTTTTTATATTTGTCTGATTCCTCCATTTCATTGTCAAAAGATTCATTGTCATGATTAGTTGTAATGTATTGAATAGTTTTTACAAAATAATCAATATTAAATGGAATCTTAAAACAATAGTCTACATTTAATTTTTCTAAGATGCTGCAAATGCTTTGATTAAATAAAGAAGTAATACAAACTATTTTCTTGCAATTTAATTTATTGTTTTCTTTTAGTTTAGTTAACACTCCAATACCATCAATTTCACTTAACATTAAATCGATTACTAATAGATCATAAGAATTTGAAGCTAAATTTGAATAAGCTTCTAATCCATTTCTTGCAGTAGCCAAAACTTGAAATGAATTATTTTCTAATTGATTTTTAATTGAATCAAAAATGTCTTGTTGATCAATTGCAATATAAGTTGTAGTCATAATAAATACCACATTTCACATCTTTCATCAGCACAATCATTATAACAACATATTTGTTAAAAAATAAAGATAGAACTGCTTTAAATGATTAAATTGGATGAAAAAAATTAAATATCGTCGCAAAAAAATATAATAATTTTATATATTATGAAAAGAATTGTATAATCTTGTTATAATTTATATATTCTTGCATTAGTATTATTTGTTTTAACCATAAATGATTGATTAGATTTTTACAAATATAATAATATATGTCAATAATTTCTCTATTTTATACGATATTAATGTTATTTTGTTGAATCATTTGTCAAGTTTTATTTTGAACAAAATATAATACTCTATATAGTTCAAATTTAAC
>JAZLDV010000079.1:0-7361 GCA_045614925.1 Coprobacillaceae bacterium
ATTGGTAATCCTAATAATTGAAGCATTGTTGGAGCTAAGTCTCCTAATTTTCCTTCTTTTAAGTTTAAGTGGGTATTAGTTACAATTAATGGTACTTCATTAGTTGTATGTGCAGTAAATGTATTATTATCTTCATCTAATAATTGTTCACTGTTACCATGGTCAGCAGTAATTAACATAGTTCCACCTAATTCAAATACTTTATCATAAACTTCACCAACGCATTCATCAACAACACTTACTGCTTTGATAGCTGCAGGAATAATTCCTGTATGTCCAACCATGTCACAGTTAGCGAAGTTAACTACAACTACGTCATATAAATCTTTATCTAATTCAGCAATTAATGCATCTTTAACTTCATATGCACTCATTTCTGGTTGTAAATCATAAGTTGCTACTTTTGGTGAATTAATTAATACACGTGTAGCTCCTTCGATTTCTTTATCAACTCCACCATCCATAAAGAATGTTACGTGAGCATATTTTTCAGTTTCAGCAATTCTTAATTGTTTTAAACCACAAGTTGATAAATAATCACCTAAAGTATTAGTTAAGTCTACTGCTTTAAATGCGATTTCTCCTTTTACTGTATCAGCATATCTCATCATACATACGAAACAGATATTTTCTGGTACTTCTGGTTTGAAATCTTCATAAACGTCTGCAGTAAATACATTAGACATTTGAATAGCTCTGTCTGGTCTGAAGTTAGCGAAGATAATTGAATCGTTTGCTTCAATTGCTCCACCACATTCTGGATTATATCCAGGAATTACGAATTCATCTAATACTTCTTTAGCATAAGAATCTTTTACGTATTGAACTGGATCACTATATGTTTCACCTGTTTTACCAACTAAAACATTATAAGCTAATTCAACACGATCCATTCTCTTATCTCTATCCATTGCATAGTATCTTCCAGATACTGAAGCAACTTGACCTACTCCAATTTCAGCCATTTTATCTACTAATTGTTGTACATATGAAGCACCACTATCAGGAGCAACATCTCTACCATCTAAGAATGCATGTACATATACTTTTTCTAATCCTTCATTTTTAGCTAATTGTAATAATGCAAAGATATGTTCAATTGAAGAGTGAACTCCACCATCTGATAATAATCCCCAGATGTGTAATTTTGAATCATTTTCTTTTACATGTTTAATTGCTTTTAAGAAAGCTTCATTTTCATAGAATGTTCCTTCTTTTACAGCTTTATTAATTAATGTTAATGATTGGTAAACAACTCTACCAGCTCCAATATTTAAGTGTCCAACTTCACTGTTCCCCATTTGTCCTTCTGGTAACCCTACAGCATTTCCACATGCTTTTAATGTAGTTGTTGGGTACATTGCCATTAAATCATCTAAATTTGGTGTATTTGCTAATTTTACAGCATTTCCTTCTACACGATCACTTAATCCATAACCGTCTAAGATACATAAAACTATTGGTCTTTTTTTCATTTTATTCTTCCTCCATATGCGCTCATTATACATAATTCATCTATAAAAATAAAGTTTAAAAGACTATTTTTTCACAAAAAGAAAAAAGATATTATTTTTATAATATCTTTTATCATCTTCTTCTTTTTTTAGGTAATGAAATGATATATATTCCTATAAAACTTATAATTAATGGCCAATAAGTCATCAGATATTGTTCAATCATAAAAAACGGATTAACCTGTTTATCATTCTTATAAATTGTAAGAGTTACCCCTAAAATCATACATAGAGTTCCTATATGTTTCCTTATATTCATATTCATCACCATCATTATTATATCTATAATAATAATCAGATATTGTCATTAATTATATCTCTTGTTAGTTTTAATATATCTTTAATATTAATATCTTCTTTTCCCTTTTGTGAATAAGCATATAACATATCATTTTCAAATTCAAAACGATTAGAATGAATCATACTATTCATATCTCTTCTTAATTCAAATGATAATTGTATAAATTTATTTTCATCCATCTTTCTAAGCAAAATACATAAAGACGCTATAGATAATTCTAAATCTAAAGTTGTTTTTAAACGATCATGATTAAGAATATCTTTTTCAATAACATCATAACTACTTTCAATCTGTCTCAATCTATTCATAATCATTTCTACACCAACAACTGTTTCTTCTAACGCTTCTATAAAGCACTCTCTCTTAAGTTCTCTTTTATCCATATTCTACCTCATCTTTTAATTTACAAAAAAAGAATTCCTAAGAATTCTTTTAAAATTTTAAAAATCTTGTTACTGAGAATGTACTTGCAGCAAATCCTACTCCAACTCCTACTCCTGCTAAAATTCCAGAGAATTCTAAAATAAAAGGCATAGGTTCTCTTAATGTAAATAATGTTGGGATAACTGGAAGTAATTCAGTATAAATAAATTCATATCCAAAGATTAATAATGCAATAGGTAATAATGATCCAAGTAATCCAATTAATGCTCCTTCTAACATAAAAGGAATTCTAATATACCAATTGCTTGCTCCTACAACACGCATAATTTCAATCTCTTTAGATCTGGCATTAATTGCCATCTTAATCGTATTGACAATCATAAATAATGCAACAATTCCTAATCCAATAATAAAGATTGTTCCACCATTTCTAATATACCCTAATGTTTCAATCATATTTGTTGTAGATTCTTCTCCAGATCTTGCTTCTCTAATTCCTTCAATCTGGGCAATTTTATCTTTAACAACTTCTATTTCTCTTACATTATCAACTTCAATTTTATAAGCAGCACCTAACGGATTATCATTTCTATATGTTTCAAATAATTCAGCTGCTTCTTTATCATCTGCTAAAGATTCTATCAAAACATCTAACTCATTATCTTTAGAAGAGAATTCAACACTCTTTACTCCTTCAACTGATTCAATCACTGAAGTTAAAGATCTTGCATCTTCATCACTTAATTCTCTATTCACTTGTGCATAAATAGTAATGTTATCTTCTATATTTAATGTAATATCAGAAATATTAATCCCAATAACTCCAATAACCATAATTAATGTTAAAGTGATTGTCACTGAAATTATAGAAGAGATAGACATAGCTCCATTTCTGACAATATTCTGTAATGCTGTTTTAAAATGTTTAGGCAGATTAAAAATAGAACTCTTCAATTCCGTCATATAAATAACCTCCTGTACTTGTATCATTTTTCACACAACCATTTTCAATATGAATTGTTCTTTTCTTAAAGTTTTCCACAATTGTTCTATCATGTGTAACAACAATAATTGTTGTATGATTTGTTTTATTAATATACTCTAATAATTTAATAATTTCTTCAGATGTATCAGGATCTAAGTTTCCTGTTGGCTCATCTGCAATTAATACCTTTGGATTATTAACAATTGCTCTAGCAATAGAGACACGTTGTTGTTCTCCACCAGATAAATTTGCAGGATATGATCTTGCTTTATCTGATAATCCAACTACTTCTAATATTTCTAATGTTCTTTTTCTAATAATATGTTTAGGCGTATCTATAACTTCTAAAGCAAAAGCAACATTTTCATAAACTGTCTTTTTAGGTAATAAACGATATTCCTGAAATACAACACCTATTTTTCTTCTAAAATAAGGAACATGTCTATCTTTAATTTTCGATACATCTTTTCCATCAACAAAAACTTGACCAGTTGTCGCTTTTTCTTCTCTATATAATAACTTCATAAATGAAGATTTCCCTGCACCTGTAGGTCCAATCACATAAACAAATTCACCAGGAGCAATATTTAAATCCATACCATTTAATGCGTTCACACCATTTTTATATTTTTTGGTTACACCTTCTAACTTGATCATCTTTTTTCACACTCCTCTTACTTATTATATCATATATATTGTCTACTCAATATAACTAATATTGGTTATTCTCTCTTTTTAATCCGCTTAATAATTATACACCTATTTTCAATATTTCATAGGACTTTTTTTCATTTGATGTTATAATAAATTTAGAGGTGATCATATGAAAACATGTCCTATTTGCCAAAATATTATGAAAGAAGATTGTTATATCAAGAATAATGCATCCACATTAAGTGATTATGAACTTATTGAAAAAGATCCTATGACTCTTAAAAAGACAAAACATTCTCTTAAAGCTGCATTATGCAAGAAATGTGGCCACATTGAATTTTATGTTGAATTAAACGAAGAATAATATAATAACAATTCCTTTTTCAAACAAAAAACCAGGTTATCCTGGTTTTTTTAGTTTAAGAATTGCTGATAATATTTGATGTTCTTCTATTTTTTCAATAAGTATACTCATTGTTTCTAATTTTAATTCTAAATCTGTTCCATCTTCTGGAATATCACCTAAATTATGAAAAATAAAACCATTCAATGTTTCATAATCTTCATTTTCTAAATGAATCTGAAGTTCTCTTTCTAAATCTTCTATCAATATACTTCCATGTACTTTATAAGTATAATCATCTATTTTATTGATATGACTCTCTTCATTCTCTAAATCTCCTATTAATTGTTCAATAAGATCATGTAAAGTAATCATACCACTTACTCCACCATATTCATCTAATACAATAGCTATTGAATGTTTATTCTTTTTCATATTTCTAAACAATATATCAGCTTTAAGTGTGTCATAAACAAAATAAGGTTTTTCTACAGCATTTTTTATAACACTGTCTTTATCAGTTTTCTGTAATCTAAAATATATTTTTGTATTCAATATTCCTATAATATTATCTGGATTATTATCACATATAGGATAATAAGAATATTTATTTGAAATAATCGTCTGATGCCATACATCTATATCATCATTTTTATCCAACATAACAATATCTGTTCTATGCGTTAATATCTCATCAGCAGACAAATCATCAAATTCAAATATATTTTTTATCAGATTTTTCTCTATAACATCAATCGTTCCTGTCTCACTACCAATGTCTGCCATCATTTTTATTTCTTCTTCGCTATCCTGTACCCTTTGTTCATCTATATCAATTCTTAATAGTTTCAATACAATATTGACTGACCACATCAAAAAACAAACTATCGGTGAAAAAACAGACGATATAAATAAAATAAACCCTGACATACTTAAAGCTATTTCTTCAGATTTTCTCATACCTATAGCCTTAGGTATCAGTTCACCAAAAACAAGTGTAATATACGATAATAATATTGTAATCACAATAACTGAAATAGATTCTAGTACTTGCCATGAAAGATTAACTCCCATATATTGTAAAAAGCGTACAAGATAATCAGAAAAGTTTTCTGATGCAAATGCACTTCCTAAAAAACCTGATAATGTGATTGATATTTGTGTAGATGATAAAAATCTAGATGGCTCTTTTGTCAGTTTTTCTAAACGTAATGCTCTTTTATCTTTTTTTAGTACAAGCGCCTTAAGTCTATTATCATTCATAGAAATAACAGCCACTTCTACACATGCAAATATAGCGTTCATTGCTATAAGACATACTTGTAATAATATCATGAAAAAAAATGAGTCCATACTTCCTCCTTTATTTTCACCATATTATCAAATTTATCTTTTTAACACTATAGATGTAAACATTGCTTAACCATTTCTTAAGCACAATAACCTATAAGAATAATATTTATGTCATAAAAAAATATTCCTTACTAAGTAAGGAATATTAATCTTTATATAATACTATATTTAAAGATAGTGGATGAACTTTAAATTCATACTTCTCAGCTTTATATATTTCACCATCTAAGTTCCCTGTATTTTCACAATACAAAGTTGCTTCTTTTAATTTAAAATCATGAACTAATTTATGCCCATCTAAATTTTCCATAAGTAATCTTGCTATCATATAAGGCATTTTAGCTTTAGGCATTTTATCAGCAATACGTACATTCATATATCCATCCATAATATCTGCATGTGGTGTAACTTTAAAACCTCCACCATAATATTGACCATTATTAAATGTACATAAAGTCATAGGTCCTTTATAAATAACTTCCCCTTCACTTATGACAGTAATATCTTTAAATTCATAATCGAATAAATTTTTCATAATCGATCCTACATAACTCTTTGATTGTTTACCTGAGGTAGCCCCTGTAACTGCTGGCATTTTATTAGCTATTAAAGCATCAACCCCAAAACATGCTGAATTCATATAATAACGATCATTAATTTTAACTGTATCAATTACTGTAGGTTCTAATGATAATGATTTTTTTAATAATTTAACTGGATCTTTTTCTTTTGTTATCATTCTGCAAAAATCATTTCCTGTCCCTAAAGGAATTAATACTGTCTCATGATGTGTATCAACCAATGCCTGTAATAATCCATGCATTGTTCCATCTCCACCTACAGCATAAAATCTTGCTTTTTCTTTTTGTTCTTTTATTCTTTTTTGAGAATCTTTTATCGAATTTGTATAAACAATTTCATAATCTAAATCTTTTAATACTTCATGAAAATGATGTTCAAAATCATGATGTTTCTTAATATTATGCATCATTACTATATGCTTCATATACTTCACCTACTTCTACACTATTATACATTATTTTTTAGCCAATGTCATAAATCTTTCAAATGTTCCTTTAATAATATGTCCTTTATCCACTACATGAAAGCCTGCATCTTCTAATTCCTTATCCATCTGTTTATGTGATACTAACAATAACGTATCACATAAGCGATATGCACCTTCAATAAGTTCTAATTGCTGCTCATATGTAAACGGACTATATACACCATAAGGAATATCCATAATCGCAACATCATAATATTCATCTAATTGTGTCATATCTTTCTTTTCTATAATTAAAGGATCATAATTAAAATGCTGTAAATTCAATCTTGCCTGATATGAAACATCTCTATTAATATCATATCCTTTAATATTAATACCCATACTTAATGCTTCTAATACTACTGTTCCTATTCCACAACAAGGATCAACTGTTTTTAATGTTATATCATTTCCTAATGCTATATTAACAATTGTTCTGGCATCTCTAATATTTAATGAATGAGAATAAGAATGTGGTTTTTCATATCTTTCATTCCATACTCTAGAATCATTATAAATACCAAAATACCATCTATTATTTATACATGTACATGCAAAAACTGTTTTAGGTTTTTGCATGTTTACTGAACCATTAATAGGAAAAGCTAATAATTTACATTTTTCTATAGATTCATTGTAATGAACATGTGTAATATCATTTTTTAAATAAATAACTTTAAAATCATAATAACATAAGTCTTCTTGTTTAATATAATCTACAAGATCATCGAAATTTTCACTACTTACCATGATATCTAATCGACCTTTAATAAATACAC
>JAZLDV010000080.1:0-4691 GCA_045614925.1 Coprobacillaceae bacterium
AATAAAAGGATATAATGATACATTTACAAATAATATCAGTTATAGAATTTTCTTGTTAAAAACATTATTTCCCCAATTATTACAATTAAATATCAATGATTATCCATTATTATCCTTAAACAATCAGATATTTGAATATAATGATGAAATCATAGATAATATTTTTTCAATATTATCTATTGATATTGAATCATTATATTTAGAAGGATTAGATGAAGAGTTAGTTCGTCAATTATTAAATCTAGGTATTACAAATACTAAAGATTTAATAAAAAGAAGTGATGAAATTATTAATGAAATAGATGAATGTTTTAAATATGTAATAAAACAGTTTAAAGAAGATCATAGTGGTTATTGTTATGTTTGTAATAGAGAAAAACTTATTCAATATATAAAAGACCATGATATAAAAGATTATAATGAAATAGAAAAAATTGAAGATGAAAAGATAAAAAATAAAATTAAAGATATTTATAAATTACTAAATAAAGGAGAATAATTATGGAACAATATTTTATACTTTATAATGAAAATGGAGATGAAATCCAATGTGAAACACTTGCAACATTTTATAGTGAAGAAACAAATAAAGATTATATTATCTATACAGATAATCAATTAGATGAAGAAGGAAATTATAAAGTTTATGCTTCTATCTATAATATGAATGAAGAAGGATTTGAGTTGATTGAAGTAGAAACAGATGAAGAATGGGAAATGATTGCAAGTATTTTAGAAACAGCACAAAATGAAGCATTAGAAGACAATGAATAATATATATGAGGATTGAATATGTATTCAATCCTTTTATTATTGATTTTATTAACTTTTATATAAAAATATTGATGTAAGTAGATATAAGATAAGTATAAAGCATTTTACATGAATTAATGGTTGAAATCGTTTGCATTATATAGTTTTACAATGATATACTACTTATGACAATAAATGAAAGGAGAAAAAAATTATGAAGTTATTCAAAAAATGTACAGCTGCTTTTTTAGCAAGTGTAATGGCTGTCTCTGTTGTATCTTCAATGTCTTATGTAAATGTTTTAGCTGCAGAACCTACATATGTTTATGACATTGACTTAAGTCAAAATGATACACTGGCACCTGCAAAAGATGCAGTTGTACCAAATGCGAACCAATATGAATATCAGAAACAAGAATTAGCTGCTTTCTGTCATTTTGGTCCAAACACATTCAATGAAATTGAATGGGGAGAAAATTATGGAAGTAAAACTCCAGATCAGATTTTCACATTAGAAACAGATTTTGATGAAGAAAAAATGGTCAAAGCAATTAAAGAAGCAGGTTTCAAAAAAATTATTGTTACTGCTAAACATCATGATGGATTCTGTATCTGGGATTCAGCATATACTGATTATGATGTGGCTGCAACTAGCTACAAAGACAAAAATGGAAATAGTGACATTTTAGCAGAAATCTCTGCTGCATGTACTAAATATGATATCGATATGGGATTATATTTATCACCATGGGATATTCATGATGCAAGTTATGGATACTATGATGAAAATCGTAGACCTACAAGTGCTGCAAATGACGTATTAGATTACAATGATTACTATAATAATCAATTAGAAGAAATCTTAGGTAATGATAAATACGGTAATAATGGACACTTTAATGAAGTTTGGATGGACGGAGCTAAAGGGTCTGGTGCAAATGCACAAGATTATGATTTTAACAGATGGTTTAATACTATTCAAAAAAATGAAGGTATTGAAGCAGGATATGATGCTGACTGTATGTTATTTGGTGCAGAAGCTTATACAACTGTAAGATGGATTGGTAACGAACATGGTTTTGCTAATGAAGAAACATGGGCTAAATCAACTGTAGATTATGAAAAAAATACTATCAATAGTTATCAAGTTCCTGGTGGATACTATATGGGTAGTGAATTTGGAAATCAATGGACAGTTCCAGAATGTGATGCACGTATTACTTCTGGATGGTTCTGGGGTAATTCTAAAAAGACACCTAAAACTGTAGAAGAATTAGGAGAAATGTATTTTAGATCTGTAGGATTAAACTCTACATTCTTATTAAATATTCCTCCAAATAATCAAGGAAGCATTGATGATGCTATTTTAAAAAGAGTTCAAGAATTTGGTGAAACAGTTCAAGAAACATTTAATAAAAACTTAGCATTAAATGCTACTGTTGGTGCTAGTGAAGTAAGAGGAAACTCTACTACATTTAAACCATCAAATGTATTAGATGGAAATGATGAAACTTATTGGACAGTTAATGATGGAACAACTACAGCAACTATGTTTGTTGATTTAGATGGAACAAAAACATTTGATGTTGTTTCTATTGAAGAAGCAATCCAATTTGGTCAAAGAATTAAAAACTTTAAAATTGAATATAGAACTGAAGATGGTAACTGGAAAGTATTTAATGAAGGAACAACTATTGGTTCTAAACGTTTAAGTAGAACAAAACCTGTAAAAGCTGATGAATTAAAAATGACTTTTACTACAACTTCTGCTGCACCAATGATTAGTGAAATTGGTGTTTATAAAGCTGCTGAAGGATTTGAATTAACAGGTGGAGTACCTGATGGAATGAAAGTTATTGATATCAATGACAAAGCATTTACTTTATCAAGTGGATGGAATAGAGAAACTGGTGATCAATATACTAATGGAACAAATGCATGGGCTAACCCAGGAAATACATTAACATTAGAATTCACAGGTTCTAAAGTTTATTTAGTAGGAACATTAGATAGTGGACATGGAACTGCAACAGTATCAATTGATGGTGGACCAGCTGTAACAATTAATACAAATGCAGCAAATCGTTCTGTAGGAGCAATTATTTTTGAATCAGAAAACTTAGAAAATAAAGAACATACTTTAACTTTAACAACAGTAAATAAAGCTATTGGATGTGAAGCTGCATTTGTAATTGATAATGATGCAGGTATGGTAGAATTCGAAGAATCTAAATATACTATGGATGAAGATGAAACTATGACTGTTAAATTAGTTCGTACTGGTGGGACTGGTGAATTAACAGTTGCAGTTAACCCAAATCCTGGTACTGCAATCCAAGATGATTTCAATACAGAATTAAATACAGTTGTTACTTTCAAAGAAGGTGAAACTGAAAAAGAAGTTCCTGTTCAAACAAGAAGAAATAAAAATACAACAGGAAGACAATATTTCACATTAGAAATCAGTACTGATAATGATGATGTTATTATTGGATTTAATAAAACAGCTAGAATTAATATTATTGATGCTGAAGGATATAAAGATGAATTAGTTCAATTAGTAGGAACTATTGAATCATTAAATCAAGCAGATTATTCAATCTCAAGCTGGCAAAACTTACAAGCAAAAGTAAATGCTGCAAATGCATTATTAGAAGCAGATGCAGATTATAGAGAATTAAAAACAGCTATGGCTGAATTACAAGCAGCTAAAGATGCATTAGCACCTAAAGCTGATGAAAAATTATTCTCTGTAACTGCACCATATATCTTCCCAAGTGAAGTTGATTCTTCTAATACATTAGAAGCTGAATACTCTATCTTAGTTAATAGTGGTGGAGATGGTGAAAAATGGAAATTAGAAATTAAAGATGCTACTTGGGCAAGTGGTGAAAAATTTGTTAACTCATTAAATAATGGGGATAAAATTAGAATTCCTTACTTAGCTAAAGAAGCAGGTGTTTATGAAGTTGAAGCAACTTATAGAAGTGGTTCTACAGCTAATAAATTAAAATGGTCTGAAGTTAATGGAAAAATTACTGCAGGTGAACAATCAGCAGGAAATAGTGATGCTACTGTAACAAAAACAGTGAAATTTAATATCGTGGTAGAAAAACCAGGTGCTGGTATCTTAGAATTTGCACCAGTTGAATTTGATTCACCACAATTAGATAAATTAGATATTACATTAAAAGAAGTTGCACAAGCAGAAGTTGCAAATAGTGAAGTATTAAGTACTTCAGGAATTAAAGTAACAGCTGGAAATCAAGAAAATGAAGGTGAAGGAGCTTCTAAAGTATTAGATAACAATCCTTCATCTAAATGGCATACAAATTGGTATCCAACTGATGCTGATATGAGTGATCATTATTTAGTATTCGAATTACCAGAAGTAACAGAAATTACTGGTTTAACATTACTTCAAAGACAAGATGATAGCCCTAATGGTGTAATCTCTAAATTTGATGTTTATGTTAAAGAAACTGAAAATGGTGAATGGATTAAAGTTGCTCATAACGTAGAAGCAACTGCATCTAAAACTTATCAAACTTTTGAATTTGCTGCTGGTAATGCAAAATATGTTAAATTCCAAGTATTAGAATCTGATTCTGATCAAACAAATAAAGCATTCTCTTCTATTGCAGAAATGAGATTATTAACTGCTGCAAAAGATGAACCAACTCCTCCTGCAGTTGAAGTAAATAAAGACGCATTAGAAGCTAAATTACAAGAATATTATGGTATTGAAGCTGGAAACTATACAGATGAAACATTTGTTCCATTTGTTGAAGCTTACAGCAATGCTGAAGGTGTATATCATAATGAAGATGCAACACAAGAAGAAGTAGACGCTGCATTAGCTGCATTAGTAGCTGCATTTGCTGCATTAGAAGAAAAACCAGCTGCACCAGCTAAAAATGGTTGGGAAAAAGTAGATG
>JAZLDV010000081.1:0-1959 GCA_045614925.1 Coprobacillaceae bacterium
AAATATTAGCTTATCAACAATTAGTTCAGGTGCTAGTATGATTGCTGGTGGTTTAATGATGGCTACAGGTGTTGGTGGAGCTATGGGTGCTGGATTGCTTGCTGGTGGTGCAATGGGAATAGCTAAACAAATGGGTGAAATCTATGAACATTCATTAACACCTGATTCAGCAAGAGGTAATATTAATGGTGGTGATATTACTTCAGCTTCAAAAACTAATACATTCTTTTATAATTCAATGAGTATTAAGCAAGAATATGCTAAAATCATTGACAAATATTTTGATGTATTTGGATATAAAGTCAATACTATTAAAGTTCCTAATAAGGATCATAGAAGTAATTACTGGTATACAAAAACACAAGAAGCTTATGTATATGGAAACATTCCTGAAAATGAACTTCAAAAAATTAGAAATTGCTATAATAAAGGTATTACTTTTTGGAGATCTAATAAAACTTTCAGGAATTACTCAACAAATACAATTTTATAGAAAAGGAGTTGATATAAATGATTGATTTTAAATCAATGGGTAAAATATTAAATGATCTAACATTCACTCATTACTATAATAAACTTTCATTACTTGCTTTATCCTTATTCAAGTGGGATGACTTGCCTAATAATATTAATGAAAAGTGGATTGAAAAGTATTTATTTAGTCAGGGTGAATGCATGATCTTTCATGATGATACATTAGGGTTAATGGTATCTAAAGCAACTAGAACTGGTCTTAATCATTATGATGAACCTGTAGATCTTACACCAGTTGCTACTAACTATTCAAATGTTAGAAGCTATAAAGTTGGTAAAGAATGTGTACTGATCAGAAACAATGATTTATCCCTTCCTACAGAGGATGAAATTAATTTATATGCATATAGATTAACTCAACTTACTAGAACACAGGATATTAACATCAATGCACAAAAAACACCTGTTTTAATTAGGTGTAGTGATAAACAAAAACTAACATTAAAGAATGTGTATAATCAATGGAGTGGAAATGAACCTGTTATCTTTGGTGTAAAACAAACTGAAGATTTTACATTTGAAGTTTTAAAAACTGACGCACCTATAGTATTTGATAAGCTACAGCTTCAAAAACATCAGATCATGAATGAATTCCTAACATTTATTGGTATTAACAATGCTAATCAAGATAAAAAGGAAAGACTTGTTGATGATGAAGTACAAGCTAACAATGAAGAAGTAGAATCATTCTTTAATTCAATGCTTAAAGCTCGTGAAAGGGCATGTAAAGAAATTAATGCTTTATTTGGTACAAATATTAAGGTATCTAAAAGAATTCAAAATTCAGCTGTTTTAGGGCTTGTGAATGATTCGGAAGATGAGGTAGCATAATATGATTAATGGTAATTATAGTATTGTTTTGAAAACCTTATTAGATGATCCTGGAAGTAAAGCTTTAATTGATAAAGCATTATCCACTTATCCTTTATATACAGCTGAAAATGAAGCTAGATACACTAGAGTGATGACTAGAGAAGAACTTAATAAAAGAATCCTAGATTATTACAAGTATAGAGAAATTGGTTTTGAAACATTCGGAAGGTTTTTAGATGAGCTAGAAATATCTATGAATGAGATAATGCCTTATTATAACCAGCTGTTTACAAGTGAAGATATTATTAATGGTTTAGAAGATCTATTCGGAAACCTAGATGTTAAAGAAACATTTGAAGAAGAAACAACTGGATCTGGTTCTACTGAATCTTCTTCCACTTCTACTGATGATCAAAATGTATCAGCTACTTCTAAAGCAAGTGGAACAACTGAACATAGTTCAAACACTCAAAATACTAATAAGAATGTTAAGTCGGATACACCACAATCCACTATCAACATTGAAGATCAAACTTTATTACATCATGCTAGTGAAGCTGAATGGAATAAAGGTTCTACTAATGTTAGTGATAATTCATCTAATGATAATGA
>JAZLDV010000082.1:0-11427 GCA_045614925.1 Coprobacillaceae bacterium
GAACACACATAACCGATATAAGTAGTGTACACATACACAGTAAATTATTAACAATTCGTAAAAATTACGAAATCTATTGATTTTTTTCGTAAAATGTGCTATAATATAATAGAGGGTGAGCAAAGTGAGTATATATACTCGGCTACATTAGCAACGCATATCCCTCTTCTCTATGGGTGTATCGGAAACTTGAGCAGTTCGACTCTGCAAACACCCAATAAATTATTTTAAGGAGGTACATTTAAATGTACGAACAGTATCTTGAATTGCTTAACGAAGCAAACAAAAATCTTGGTGTTGTTATGCAGAACGGAGAACCCGTTGAAATAACCACCGAAACAATCGAGGTCATAGGCACTCTTTCCGAAGACCAGCAGAGAGCACTTTTTGACCAACTCTATATTCTTATGGAGCAGAGAGGACACGAAAACATCTTCAGTGCCGATAAGAATAGTTTCAGAACCTTCCTTATTGATGCAACCACTGAATTCGGTTGGACAATCGAGGATTATATGCTTGAGGTGCTTGATGGAGTTACTCCGCAGTGGGTAACGGGAGAGTACACCGATGCACAGCAGGCGGAAAATCTTGTTAAGGATTACGAACAGAAACTTCGCACCAAATTCCATTCTACACCCTTCCGTAGACAGTTCCCTACTACCATTAGAGATAATGAGTATAGAAAGTATTTCTATCGCTCTCGTTTTGGTCCTTTTGTAGACAGAAAGATAGGTATGCTTAACACCTCTGCCGAAATTTGGCTTCAGAATAATGTTCTTATTGATGAGGTTAAGGATATGTGTACTTCTGGAGATATTAAGTTTGACACAGGAAATTCCCTTAATTCTCGTGATGGTATTCTTTCTCTCCTTGAGAAGGTAAAGGGTGCTTATATCGGTTTCAAGCAGAGCAATTCTTCCTATAACAAGGACGGAATAGTATCTATTACTCCTGACGATAATCTTATATATATGATTACTAAAGCATCTTATTATGAGCGTATGAAGGTAAGAACTTACTCTGGTGCTTTCAACCTCGAAGAGATGCGACTCAATGGTCAGATTATCTTTGTACCCGAAGACTTTGATTTCGGCACTGCACAGAACGGTGAAAAAGTTCTCTTTGTAATGCTTGATAGACGCTCCATTTGTATTGCACTCAAACTTTGGAAGATGGGAACTTTCTATGTTGCTAATCAGTATAAGACTAATCATTGGCTTGGTGTAGAGGGTGTTAGAGGTCATAATACCTTCATCAACGCTATGGCTTATACAGGTGAGGAATTTGGAAATTTTCAGTAACTACCGAAGGGGGTGATGTACATAACAAAATATTAGTCGAGTTACTTACCGACACAATATTTATTAATTCTGTATCCTTTGACGGAGAAGTTCAGCCCAATTCCTATATGTCAGAGGGTTCAGGCACACAACACGGCATTAAATATTGGGGTTGTGCAACTAATTCCGTAGGTTTAAACATTCAAACCAGTGTAAGCGGTGGAGATAATAGAGTAAGAATATTAGGCTTCAGTAGTGATGGTGATAAGAATGTCGGAGATGAAATTTGTACAGTAAATCTACCCGATGAGTATGCAAATAATATAGAGTTTGTGTATGATATAGAACACGGACTTGTGTATCTCGATGACGAGGTTGTATTCACAATAGAACCTTCAAACAATATATATAATATGTTCTGCATTGAATGTATATATTGATTAATTAAAAACCACCCCTCATTGGTAACTCTTTGAGGGGTAATCTTAAAAAGGAGCAAAATAAATGAAACACTTAATCGACTTTATTGAAAGGCATAAAAAGTTTGTAAAAAAACTTATCGTTTTCGTAATCGCATATTTCGTTCTTGCCGTAGTTAATAAACCAGAATTCACTCTGTTTTTTGAGCAGTTTTTTGGAGAGTATATGACTATCGGTCTTAATGCTTTAGTGCCTACCACCCTTCTTACGATGGAGGTGTAATATGAGGATTAAGCAGTACATATATCTTTATAAAACAAAATTAGACAAACTTTACTCTAATGTTATTTGTCCTATTCAGTCTAATTATACTGATTATACTCCAAACGATATCAAAGATAGATATTTTTACTTAATAGACTCATCTGCTACATTTGGAGAAGGTTATGATAAAACAACTATAGAACTTGATACTGCAAGAGGTCTTAAAATCTACAATGATAATTCAGCAGTATTGACTATTAAGTACGCAAGAGAAGATGTTAAGAAATTTAACTATGTTGTAATGACCGACACCAATAATACAAAGGTTTTCTATTTCATTGATAACATTATTTCTCTTAACGATAACCCTTCAAATCCTTCCTGTTCAGTACATCTTAAATATGACTCTTGGGCTAATAATTTGGATAAGATAAGAGGTAATTCTATTTTTGGCACATTAAATAATGGTCATATCAAAAATTTTGAATATAATAATACCATTAAGTCCTTAAATGTCAATATAGAAAACGGAGAACAACCTTACTCATATACCAATAAATTTGGTACTCCAAGAGATGATGGTTATAGAATACTGTATTATAAGATGATAGCCAATGAATCAAAAAATGAAGAAATTGTCAGTGTAGGTGCATTTACTATTAAAGAAGATACTGCATCTATTGTAGTCACAACAAGTGATGGAGTTGTTCTTCCAGATATTACAACCATTTTTCCTCCACCGTATAAAACCAAATCATTTTTTGATAATATATATGGTGTATCAGTGTATTATATCCCTGTAAAATTATATAACAAAGACCTTATTGATTTAGGAGCGACAGAAGATGTGGTTTTTCGTTCACATTTTGATATTCCTCGCACAGAATCAACTATGGGTGTAGATTTCGGTGAGCATACATTTACATATAAACACGAGGATAGTGTAGATTTATTTCAAATTTTTAATTCTTATACTAAAAACTGTTATTTAACTTATTATGCTCCATTTGATTTTACAGTTTCAAAAGAAGATGACAAATGGTGTGTTGATTTTATAGATTGTGATATGAATATTGTTACTGATTTTAGTGATAATATAGATGTTCCCGTTATATCACACTTAAACACTTTAGTAGGAACAGACACTCACGGAGCAGTTATCAATAATAGAATCGTAGAAAATTACTTTTATAATAATGGTATGAAAAGGAGATTAAGATACGATTTTAATTTAAACAACTATGATAGTTTAGTATCTGGAGATGATAATTTTGATAAAAATGATAAG
The DNA here is from genome assembly GCA_045614925.1 of Coprobacillaceae bacterium. GTDB lineage: Bacteria > Bacillota_I > Bacilli_A > Erysipelotrichales > Coprobacillaceae > JAZLDV01. The sequence continues at coordinate 3,253 of JAZLDV010000082.1, forward strand.
TGCTCAACATCTCATTATAAAGAACCTTTAAAAAGTTACCTATTAAAAATAAATGATGATATTATTGATTTATCATCTAATAAATATAATGAGTTAGATTTTACTGTTACAGTAAATCTCGATACAGTAACTCCTAAAGTATCAATAATAGGTAATGTAAGCCCATTCGCTCAATCTTTTGCATACTTAACTAAAAGACAAGATGTTTCATATTCTATTGACGCTTTAGATGATTATTTAATTAGAAATGGTGCTCAACTTGCTATATCTAAAGATATTGCTAAAATATCAAAAAGAAAAATTGTAACAAGTGGAGTATTAGATACAATAAAAGACTCTATCAGTTCAGTTGTGAATGTAGCAAATTCAAAGTCTACGGGTGAAGCAATTGCGAATGGAGTAATAGGTGTAATAGATACCGCAGAAAACATAACAAGTTTGGTATCTGACTCTAAAATAGCACAGAGAAAAATAGATTTATTTAATGCTAAAGAAAAAGATTTATCTAATACACCTTCAGTATCTAACGGTGATTTTGGTGAAGGTGATTTATATGCAGACTTAATATATGTTATAGAATGTAAACAGTTGAACGATATAACTGCTAAATCTATAATATCAAAAGAGTTTAGATATGGTCAAAATCAATTACTTTTTGTAAATGCAAATGAAATTGTAAGCACCTATTTCGATTATAAGCAGTTTTCAAACATAGACTTTATTACAACAGGAATTGATGGAGTTTCTATGGACGAGTTAAAAGCGATATATAAGAGAGGTATCACAATTCATTATGTAAGAACTAATTATAAAGGTGATAACGCACTTGCTAAAGGTATATCCCCCGACAACATCGTAAATGTAAACAAAGAATTTCGCATAGACCAAAACTATATTAATGCAAATGGAGGTATAGTAATATGAGCGTATTTTCTAAAGTGTATGAAGATATGATGTCTAAAATCACTGCAAGTGAAACTGTAGAGAAATTTAGAACAGATTACTTGATACGCACAATATTTTATTCTACTGTAATAGGTTCATTTGAATGGGGTGGTAAAGATTTGCCCAAATTCATAGAACAAATACCCGATTATATGGAAGAGAACTTTGTGGGTTCCCCCATAGCGGGCGCGTATATCAGTCCGAGAACTGGTGAATTCACAGTTGCTCCCTGTTTCGCAAGTGGTAAACTTCTGCCAAGCGGTCTTTATGATACATATACTTGTATATATAGAGATGGTAGTCAGGACATAATTAATATCAAAGATATAGAGTTATGTTTTAATAATTCTCTCCATCAGCCTAATGGTCCTATGATAGAAGAGTTTGTGGATAAATGTGTAAGAGCATTAAGAACTGTTGACATATCACTGATTAAAGCAGGACTTCCTTCCGTACTTGCTTGTAATGATGAAACCAAGATAACATCTATTATAACTGCAATGGAAAAGAGTTATGCACAGAATAAACCGTTCCATCTTGTTACAGGTGACTGGGTTGATGGTGCTATCAAAGAAGTTGGTCTTTATGATGATAAGGCAACAAACATTATCGCACAGTGGGACATATTTGTAAGATATAAGAACCTATTCTTTACTACATTCGGTATGAATAATGTCGAAATAGTTAAGAACGAAAGACTTACTCAAAAAGAGAGTGAAGGTAACACAGAAATTATTAGATATGCAATATTTAATGATATGTATAAGCATAGAAAAGATTTCTGCGATAGATGTAAGAAGCATTTTGACAAGGAAATAACTGTTGATATCAATAGAAACTTTGATACTGTAACTGAACTTAATCTTACTACTGAAGATAAGATAAGAATGAAGGAACTGTATATAGCACCTTATAAAGAGGAGGTAAAGATAGATGATAACAATGTTGATGGATAAGGCTTTCTTTGATGAATTCCAGACGAGAATATATGCAACTTTTGAGGACAACTCTAAAGGATATTATATAACATCGTTTTTATCGAGAAATACCAATAGAACTATTGTTGATATGCTTGTGAATGAACTTCAGTTTTATTGCAGAAGTAAATATTTCACTATACCGCTTGCTGATGTAGAGACGGAAGGTGAAGCCATTGACTCTCTTATCCGTTATATGTATAGAAGACTTTATACATATTCTCATATATTCAATCTTTGGGAAATCGAAGTTAATAATAAATATGAGTTGAAGTATAAACCTAATAGAAAAGTGACGGGAAGTAGGAGTGGAACTAACAGCAACACTAAAACTGTTAACGATACTACAACTGATAAGAATGATAGAACATTCGACTCTAGTAGTAGAAATGAAAACACCGTTAATGGTATGGGTGAAATATCCCCTATAACCGCAACTCTTGGTGACATTACAACTCCTAATCAAAAAAGTATTGATAAGAGTGAGGGAAGTGATACTTATCATAGCACTAATGGTTTTGATGGTACTAAAACCAGAAATATTAGTGATACTGATAGTGGAAGTAATTCTGAAGAGCACACCAATGATATTTATGATATAGAGTATGTTAGAATTCAGTATGAATTGGCTACTAAATTCAATTTTACTGATATCATAGAAAGTACTATAAGAAGTATCATAAAAGAGTTTAACTGTTATATCTAAATAAAAAGAGGTAGAGAGAAATCCCTACCTCATTTATTTTATAACATCTTTTTAATATATGACATAAATTCACTTCCTGTTGATATTGAGTCATAAATAACTCTTCCTGCATCTATACATTCCATTGCTAATTTATATTTAGATAATGTAGCATTATCAACTAAACTGTTTATTTTAGTTAATGTAGGTACAAATCCATTTTTAGTTGATAGAAGGACGGTGTTATCGAATGACCAATTATATTTTATAGTCGATTTTACTTTACCTAATTGAGTGTTTACTTTACGAACAAATAAAATAGGTATTTTTATGTCTGTGTTTATTGTCATTTCATAAACAGTGTTTAATGCAGTTAGGTATATTGGTATTAAATGTCTGTTGCAGTTCCATCCTATACCGTCTATCATTTTGGTTTGACAATGTTGATATTCCCATTCACCAAACATTATCATATTAACAGACTCGTTATTATCGAAACCTATATACTTGTTAGTTTTTGTTTTTGTTTTTAAGTCATCAACCTTTGTAGGTGTATGTTGTATTACTGCTGATACACCAAGAGAATGTTTGATGTAATAACATTCGCCTTGTCTTGCTTTAGCAGGGTCGAAACCAAATAACTTGAAATATGGACAATTTTTTGAAATTGTATTTCCTAACATAAATATTTTAACATTTTCGTTAGGCGGTCTGCATATTGTAGACATACAATGTAAAAACATAGGTATTTCGTTCGACATATATTCATAATCAATGAACTCATCAAAAAGAATATATTTAATGTTTGTCCACGGTATTGATTTAACATTGAAAACTTCTTCAATAGATGTTACATATCCTACAATAACATCACCATCTGTACCTGTAAGATAAAAACCTTTTTGTGGGTCATATCTTATATCCGACCCAAAAGTGTCTATAAATTCTTTTTGCATATCCTTAAATAGTTTTAACATATTCTTTTTTACTATGTGGTCGTGTCTTCTTCTAACATATGCAAAATTATATCCTTCTGCTATAGCATCTTTTATCACTGATTTTACTGCATAACTCTTTCCATCTTCTCTTTGTCCGTATATCATATAATATGTAGTATCATATACAGATAACATTCTTTTTAATTCGGGGAGAAAATATTCTGTTGTATATTTTTTTCGTGCCATAATTGCCTCCTTTGGTTAATATAAACTATATCTGATTTTGTCATTTCAAGTGTGTAATCCACTTCAAACAGTGCTATTCCACCACAACCTAAATCATCGGTTTCTTCTTCATTTATAACCTCATCTTCTACCATATCTATACATTTACCATTGTATATATATCTTTTAGCAAGTTTACAATTTTTATATGTACTGCCTAAAGAAAACTCATCAAAAGATGATATTTGTGTAGACTTCGGAAGACCTGCCACTGTAAAGTGAAAAACATCGTCTTTCATATAGCCGTATTTTTTAGCGCCATATGTTATAAATGAAGAGTATGGTGTTTCTTCTTCAAATCTATTAAAGTCCTTCAAGTATGGTAAGTGCCTTACGGACTCATCAATATAAGAGTTTAAGTCGTCGAATGTTTTGCCGTTGTCTATAAATTTAATTGAGTCGGTGTCACAATAAACAAAATTATTCGGGCAGTTATGAGCAATATTTCTCACCAAATCATAACGAGAATAAGATGTTATCATTATTCCGTAAATGAAGTTTCTGCCTAAATGTTTATTAGGGATATATTTGTAAGGTTTAACAATTTCTTTCCACATAAAGTTTTCATCAACTGTGTACTCTGACGGAATTAGTTTCTGAACCATCATACCATAAATTCCGTTAAGTTTAGCCTTGCTTTCCATATATTCCCTATTACACTCTTTCCATTCTGTAGATGTGTCACCTAATCTCTTTTCTATATCTTTAAGTTTCTTTCCTAATTCATATTTAGGTTTTGCATATTTACATATTAACTTAAAGAAGTGTTTTGGTAACATTGAATAATTGTCCATAGGGTAAAACTCTAAAAACTCCACTGATTTATACTTATAGACTATGTTTATTGCTTCAAAGTCTATGTTGGTTATGTATAACTCGCACATTTTACAGTTTATTATTTTACCATTAAAGATATCGGCAAAGACATAATCTGTATAAGTGTTTGTAGATGTTGATAGAAAACCCCAATCATAATTTGATATCAAATCGTTTAATCTTATCTTTGCTATCCAAAACTTATGAGATTTATACTCATCTTGTGTAAACTCGTACATTCTTCTAATAGTATAAGGGAATTGTTCAGTAAGCATTACAGAGGGGTATTTACTCTTCTCGTCAAAGCACCGTATCTTTACATTATCTAATAATTGATTTGTATAACGAGGATTTGACATTGTTAATCCACCTCTAAAAGACTTTACCATAGCATCAAAACAGTCTTCGGGTGGCATATAATCCCAACCTACTATATCGTTATTGTCTATTAAGTCCTTTAAGTCTCTACGAACTCTTCCCGTTGAAGTATAGGGGATATTGCATAACATACGATATTGTGTTAATTCATTTAATATATAAGGAACTAATATATCGTTATCTCTTTCGCAGTAATCCCACTCTTCTTTTAATACTGTATCTTCGGGGTAAATAGTACGGTAATCACAGTCACCTTTAGGAAAATTATACATATCACCTATCTTTCGGAGAGATAATTTGGATAGTTGATATGTGCACCTAAAGTCTATGCGAAGTCCTTCTACTTCCCCTTGAATTACTGAATGTGACGAGTTACAAATAAATCTTTTAGGTTTGCCTATATTTTTAATAAGGAAGTCAAACTCAAATGATAGGTTGTGAACATAGCATAAAAGTTTGACATTCCTAACTCTTATAGATAAATCTGTATAATAGTTTTTTAACTCTTCCCACTTTCTAAACTTTAACGAAGATATACATTCACCTTTTATATTCCAAAGTTTAGTTACTCCGTAGGAAAGCCAAGTCTTGACGGGTATTTCCTTCTGTAACTGTTCGGAATATCCTAATTCTTTTGAGGTTTCTATATCTAAAGTTAAAAAATAGAAGTTAGATGTCGCCATTATTTATCCCTCGTCTAATAAGTTGTATTTATCGAGAAGTGCTTCAATAATCTGTTCGCTTGAGTAACGCTCTCTTGTATCTCTGTCTGTCATCATTTTGCCCATCTCTTGCATAAACTTTATTTTATTTATTCTGGACATATTAGTAAATTTGTCATACTCATATTCAGAAAAATAACCGTGTTCAAATAATGTTGATGCTGTTGCGTCAGCAGTAGATGAGGCGTTTTTATATACATTTCTAATATAAGTCTGTTGATAAAACCCTTTTTTATTATCTAATAAATCGGAAATAGTTTGTTTATATATTTCAAATGGTAATTGCTCGCCCTTATTAGATATCATATACTGTCTATTTGCTTCTCGATAATCCATTATCTCTCCTTCTCTTGAAGAGTTTTTAGGAAAAATCACTATTTTAAATATATCAAACTCACTTTTAAGCGTTGGTGCTTGAATTTCTAATTCGTCCCTTAATTTTATTATTCTTTCGTTTAATGCTGTTATTTTATTTTTTGCCATTATATACACCTCCTATAAATTTAAAAAAGAGCCCCATTTAAGAGGCTCTTGAATAATTAAAACGGCAATTCTTCTGTATCAGAGTCGTCATCGTCATTATCATCGGACTCTTCTTCGTCGTCATCATTATTTGCATTAGTGTCATTAACGAGAAGCACTTTAGTAAACTCATATGCACCAGAAAGAGCACCCTTTTCGTTAACTGCGGGAACAATAGACTTAAATATCTTAATATTGTTCTTCTCTACAACGAGTTTCTTCTTACCACTCTTGAGGGTGGTGGGGGGGGAGGGGGGTGTAAACTCTTTACTGAAAATCAAATCTACATCGAATTTCTTACCTGACTTATTGGTAAACTCGATTTTTCTATTGGTGTAATCACCATTTTTTTCTTCCTTGTAAATAATTGAAATAGACATTTTTAAAATCTCCTTTTTGTTAATTTTGATAATTGTAATGAATTGTTTACTTATAACCGCTTCAAGCCTTGCCACACCTCAAGGCTTTAGTGGTCTTGCTTAAAATGGTAGATATATTAATATCGTTGTGCCCGTTTTATAGAACTTATCGCGCTCTATTTTAAAGCGGTTGATAGTGTGTTTACATTTGGTATATACTAATATAGTCAATTTCTTTTTGAATAGGCTTATGGTGTATACCCTATGCTTTACACCATTTATAACGATATTTTTCATTACTCAAGATAATCTGTAGTAATGTCAGTAACTTCGAGTTGCTCGCAGAGTTTGTCCCATTCCTCGCGCTTCATACCCTCAAGAACGGCTTCAACCTTGTTAAGATTTACGGGGATATAAGTTGTTGTGCGAGTACCCTCTTTTCTATCAACTCTACCAAGAGCCTTTACAGCCTCGTCAATGTTGTTTGCTCTCACCTTGATAGTGCGGTTAGATTTGCCCGTAAAGTCGGACATAAGACGAGCCTCGAAAGTAAACACCTTGACAGTTTGTGTCTTGTAATCGTTGATATTGAAATTTCTCTTGTTATCCATTGTTTAAACTCCTTATTAATTAAAATTAGTGTTTTTTGGTGTGGTTGCATAATGCTTTAATGATAAGGCGGTTATTTTCCTTTCGTATTTAATTAATAAACCAAGAGCGCACTTTTACATTGTTTAATTCGTGTGTTTCTTTACACTCTCTTATAATTTGTGACATACACAACAAAATTTCATTATACACTATCTCGTTATTATAATCATCTTTAAGGACTTCTTTTATTGCTATTGGTAGCCACTCGAGAATGAATGAATAAGTTGTCTTGCGGTCTATAAACACCTCAATATCTTCATCACCACTATCAATATATATAACTCTTTGAACCTCTATTATGTTATTATCTTCACTATATCTCGCAGTATATCTTCCTAACATATATAATTACCTTGACCGCCTTATTACTAAAGCATTATGCTTGTTCGGTTCATAGCCCCGAAAACTGACTGACATTAAACCAAGTTAATCTTTGGTGCGATACATTCAAGAGTGTCACTGAAGAGTGACTTCTACACCGAAGCGGTGTATCCAACAAGAAGCGTTAACAACGGAACTTTTGCAGACCGTCACTGCTTTGCAACCTACTTAAGACACGCCGGCGCACGCGCGATAAGTGACAACGGCTTTTCACCTTTTAGGTACTCCCTAAAAGCCGTAAAAATGGGCATTGCCTTTCTTGATAACCACAAGGCAAGAAACTGACCGCAGAGCGGTATATTCGGAATAGTGACCGCTGAAAATCCGTCTGCTTGATTAAGTCTATCTTATTATAGCATATTTTTTCGCACTTGTCAATAAAAACTTTGTATAAAATTGTACTTTTGTATAATTTAATGCACTAAAAAAGTATAAAATAATATCTTAAATGTATAAAATCGTGCGCGACAGAAAAAATGGTAAAAATTTGAAGTTTATATGTACACCTATGTTATA
>JAZLDV010000083.1:0-8748 GCA_045614925.1 Coprobacillaceae bacterium
AAAGTAAAATTAGCATTCGTTATGGATAAACATGATACAATTGGTATTGATGCAGTAGCTATGTGTGTAAATGATATTGCATGTAGTGGTGGGGAACCTTTATTCTTCCTTGATTATATTGCATGTGGGAAAAACTTCCCAGAAAAAATCGCAACAATTGTAAGTGGTGTTGCTGAAGGATGTAAACAATCTGAATGTGCACTTATTGGTGGAGAAACTGCTGAACATCCAGGATTAATGCCTGAAGATGATTATGATTTAGCAGGTTTTGCAGTAGGTGTTGTTGATAAAAAAGATATTATTGATGGAAGTACAATTAAAGAAGGAGATATCTTAATTGGTATTGCATCAAGTGGTGTTCATAGTAATGGATTCTCATTAGTAAGAAGTGTATTTGAAATGACTAAAGAATCTTTAGAAACTTATTATGAAGAATTAGGAAAAACATTAGGAGAAGCTTTAATTGCTCCAACTCGTATTTATGTTAAAGCTTTAAAAAATGTTAAAAATGCAGGTGTTAAAATTAAAGGATGTTCTCATATCACTGGTGGTGGATTTGATGAAAACGTTCCTAGAATGTTACCTGAAGGAATTAGAGCAGTAATTAATAAAGATAGCTATGAAGTTCCAGCAATCTTTAAATTAATTGCTAAAAACGGTAATGTTGCTGAATCAATGATGTACAATACATTCAATATGGGATTAGGTATGATCATTGCAGTTGATCCTAGTGATGTAGAAAAAGCTATGGAAGCAATTGAAGCAGCAGGAGATAAATGTTATAAAGTTGGACACATTGTTGAAGGAAGCAAAGGTGTAGACTTATGTTAAAAATTGCAGTTTTCGTTTCTGGAGGAGGAACAGATTTACAATCAATTATTGATGCTGCTAAAGCAAAAGAAATTGATGTAGATATTCGTTTAGTTATCTCTAATAGAAAGAATGCTTATGGATTAGAAAGAGCGAAAAATGCAGGGATTAAAGCAGAATGGATTAAAGATGAAGATTTAATTATTCAAAGATTACAGGAAGAAGAAGTTGAATTAATTGTATTAGCTGGATATTTAGCAATTATTTCAGAAAAATTAATTCAATTATATCCTAATAAGATTATGAATATTCACCCATCATTAATTCCTTCATTCTGTGGTCCAGGATATTATGGATTACATGTGCATAATGCTGCATTAAATAGAGGGGTTAAAGTATCAGGAGCAACTGTACATTTTGTATCAGAAGTTGTTGATGGTGGACCAATTATTTTACAGGAAGCTGTAGATATTTCAGATTTAAAAACTGCTGAAGATATTCAGGCAAGAGTTTTAGAAATTGAACATCGTATATTACCTAAAGCAGTTGGGTTATATGCAGATGGTAAAATAAAAGTAGAAAATGAGAGGGTTGAAATACTATGAGAAGAGCATTAGTTTCAGTTACAAATAAAGAAGGTATTGTAGAATTTGCTAAAGGATTAGAAAAATTAGGTTTTGAAATTGTTTCTACTGGAGGAACTTTAAATAAATTGGTTGAAGAAGGTGTAAAAGCTATCGCAATCGATGATGTTACTGGATTCCCTGAAATGTTAGATGGTCGTGTTAAAACATTACATCCATTAGTACATGGTGGATTATTATATTTAAGAGATAATGAAGAACATGTAAAAACAGTAGAAAAACATGGTATTCATGCAATTGATTTAGTATGTGTTAACTTATATGAATTTGAAAAAGCATTAAAAGCTGGTAAACCAATGGCAGAGATGATTGAAAATATCGATATTGGTGGTCCATCAATGATTAGAAGTGCTGCTAAAAACTTTAAAGATGTTTTAATTGTTACTGATCCAAAAGATTATTCTTCTGTATTAGAAGCAATTGAAAACAATACTGATGATTTTAATTTCAGATTAAATCTTGCATATAAAGCATATAGTACAACTGGTGCTTATGATGCAATGATTTCTAGATATTTCAGTGAAGTTGTTGGAGATGAATTCCCAGATACTTTAAATATTTCATTAAAGAAAGTAGAACATTTAAGATATGGTGAAAACTCACAACAAGCAGCTAATAAATATGAAGATGGATATGTTCAAAATTCATTATTAGATTATGAACAATTAAATGGAAAAGAAATTTCATTTAACAATGTTAATGACTTATATGGTGCAATTGCAGTTGTAAGAGAATTTAAAGATCAATTAGTAACTGCAGCAATTAAACACTCTACTCCTTGTGGTGTAGCTATTGCAGAAACTGGATATGATTCTTATATGAAAGCATATGAAGCAGATCCTCAATCAATCTTTGGTGGAATCGTTGCTGTTAACTATAAAATTGATAAAGCAACTGCAGAAGAAATGAATAAAATCTTCTTAGAAATCGTTGCTGCTCCAGACTTCGATGATGATGCATTAGAAGTATTAAGAAAAAAGAAAAACTTACGTGTATTAAAATTAAAAAATCTATATGCAAGCGAAGCAAAATATGACATTAAATATTTAGAAGGAAAAGTATTAGTTCAACAATTAAATAAAGAAATGATTAAAGAAATGAAAGTTGTAACAAATGCTCAACCTACAAAAGAACAATTAACAGATATGGAATTTGGTATGAAAGTTGTTAAATATGTAAAATCAAATGCTATCTGTATTGTTAAAAATGGTGTAACTTTAGCTATTGGTGGAGGACAAACTTCACGTGTATGGGCATTAGAAAATGCAATCCACAATAATCAAGATAAAGACTTCAATGGTGCAGTATTAGCATCTGATGCATTCTTCCCATTCAATGACTGTGTAGAAGTTGCTGCAAATGCAGGAATCAGTGCTATTGTTCAACCAGGAGGAAGTGTAAGAGATCAAGATTCTATTGATTTATGTAATGAAAAAAATATCCCAATGGTATTTAGTGGATATAGACACTTCAGACACTAGGAGGAATACTTATGAAAGTACTAGTTATTGGTAGTGGTGGTCGTGAACATGCGGTTGCTTATGCTTTAAATAAAAGTGATAAAGTTGATGAAATTCATGCAATTCCAGGAAATCCTGGAATTGCTGAAATCGGAACTTGTCATAATGGTAGTGTAGAGGATTTAGAAGGAATTTTAAAATTTGTAGAAGATAATGGTATTGATTTTACAGTTGTAGGTCCTGAAGTTCCTTTATGCTTAGGTTTAGTTGATTTATTAGAAGAACATGGACATTTAGCTTTTGGTCCTAAAAAATTTGCTGCAACATTAGAAGGAAGTAAAGCTTTTTCTAAAGACTTTATGTATAGACATAATATTCCAACTGCAGCATATAAAGAAGTTAATTCTTATGAAGAAGCAGTGGGGGCTCTTTCTTCATTTGAATATCCTGTCGTTGTTAAAGCTGATGGATTAGCAGCTGGTAAAGGTGTTGTTATTTGTGAGGATGAGCAAATGGCAATTGATACTTTAAAAGAAATGATGATTGATGGAAGCTTATCAGGAGCAGGTCATAAAGTTGTATTAGAAGAATTCTTAACTGGATTTGAATGCTCTTTATTATGTTTTACTGATGGTAAAACAATTGTTCCTATGGTAAGTGCTAAAGATCATAAACAGATATATGATGGAAATATGGGTCCTAATACTGGGGGTATGGGAACTGTATCGCCTAATCCTTTCTTAGGGGATATGGATGAAGTATTTAGAAATGATATTTTAAATCCATTTATGGAAGGATTAAAGAAAGACAATATGGACTATAGAGGAGTAGTCTTTATTGGATTAATGATTGAAAATAATAAAGCAAAAGTATTAGAATTTAATGTCAGATTTGGAGATCCTGAAACACAATCTATCTTACTTAGATTAGATTCAGATTTATTTGATATTATGCATGCTTGTGCAACTTACACGTTAGATAAAGTTAATGTTAAATGGAAGGATGAACATGTTGCTTGTTTAGTATTAGCAAGTGGGGGTTATCCAAATGACTATGAAAAAGGTAAAGTAATTAGTGGCATTAAAGATGTAAAAGAAGATGTCATTGTGTTCCATGCAGGAACTGCTTTAAAAGATAATAATATTGTAACGAGTGGTGGTCGTGTATTAAATGTTTGTGCTTATGGTTCTTCTTTAGAAGAATGTAGAGCTAAAGTTTATGAAGCGGCAGAAGTGATTGATTTTGAAGGTAAATATTATAGAAAAGATATTGGACTTAATTAGAGGTGAAAACATGGTTTATAGAGTATATGTAGAAAAAAGAAAAGAATATGCAGTAGAAGCTCAAGAAGTTCTTCATAATTTAAAAAGTCAATTAATGATTGAAGCTTTAGAAAATGTTAAAGTTGTAAATCGTTATGATGTTGAAGGTGTAAGTAAAGAAGTATTAGATCAAGGTATTGAAACTATTTTAAGTGAACCTATGGTTGATGATGTTTACATGGAAGATTATCCTGTAAATAATGAAGTTGTATTTGGTATTGAATTTTTACCTGGACAATATGATCAAAGAGCTGATGCTTGTGAACAATGTTTCCAATTATTAACTGGAGAAAAAAATGTTAAAGTAAAATGTGCTAAACTTATTGTATTAAGTGGTGAATTAAGTGAAGAAGATGTATTAAGAATTAAAAATTATTTAATTAACCCTGTAGATCAAAGATTAGCATCTTTAGAAAAAGTAGATAACTTAGCTGATGCAGTTGTTGAAATTAAACCTGTTCCAGTAATTGAAGGGTTTGTTTCAATGAGTGATGATGAATTAAGACAATATATTGCTGATAATGGTATGGCAATGAATTATGATGACTTAAAAGTAACTCAAGATTATTTTAAAGATGAAGAAGGTAGAGATCCTACTGAAACAGAATTAAAAGTATTAGATACTTATTGGTCAGATCACTGCCGTCATACAACATTTGCAACTATTATTGATGATATTGATATTGAAACAGGTGCATTTAAAGAAATCTTAGATAAAGATATTGAAGATTATAAAACTTCAAGACATTTAGTTTATGGTATTGAAACAACAAGACCATTAACATTAATGGATTTAGCAACTATTTCAATGAAAGAATTAAGAAAAAATGGATACTTAGATGATTTAGAAGTATCTAAAGAAATTAATGCTTGTTCAGTAGAATTAACTGTTCATACAAGCGAAGGTGATGAAGAATGGTTATTAATGTTTAAAAATGAAACACATAACCATCCAACTGAAATCGAACCTTTTGGGGGAGCTGCTACATGTTTAGGTGGAGCAATCCGTGACCCATTATCAGGAAGAGCTTATGTATATCAATCTATGCGTATTACAGGAGCAGGAGATCCTAGAACATCATTAGAAGATACATTAAAAGGTAAATTACCACAAAGAAAAATCTGTCAGGAAGCTGCACACGGTTTCTCAAGTTATGGTAACCAAATTGGTTTAACAACAGGATACGTTCATGAAATTTATCATGAAGGTTATGTTGCTAAACGTATGGAATTAGGAGCAGTTGTAGCTGCTGCACCTAAACATCAAGTTAAACGTTTAGAACCATTAAATGGTCATATCGTTTTATTAATTGGTGGAAGAACAGGTAGAGATGGAGTAGGTGGAGCAACTGGTTCATCTAAAACTCATGATTTATCTACAACAACTACTGCTGGAGCAGAAGTACAAAAAGGAAATCCAGTAGAAGAAAGAAAAATTCAACGTTTATTTAGAAATTCAGAAGTTTCTAAACGTATTGTTAGATGTAATGACTTTGGAGCAGGTGGAGTTTGCGTTGCTGTTGGGGAATTAGCTGACGGTTTAGAAATTGAATTAGATGCAGTATTAAAGAAATATGAAGGTTTAAATGGGACAGAATTAGCTATTTCTGAATCTCAAGAACGTATGGCAATTGTTATTGATGAAAAAGATGAAGAATTCATCAGACAAGCATGTATTGATGAAAACTTAGAAGTTGTAAGAGTAGCAACTGTAACAGATAAAAATAGATTAACTATGCATTATATGGGACAAAAAGTTGTTGACTTATCTCGTACATTCTTAGATAAAAATGGAGCTAGCAGACATCAGGCTATTCGTGTAGAATTACCAGACTTTGAAAATGCACCATTTGAAACAAAAGCAAAAGAAAGTTTCGTAGAAACTTCTAAAGAAGTATTAAGCAGATTATCAGTATGTTCTCAAAAAGGTTTAGTAGAACGTTTTGACTCATCTATCGGTAATGGAACTGTATTATCTCCTTATGGTGGAAAAACATACAGAACTGAAACAGAAGGTATGGCTGCTTTAATTCCAGTACTTGGAAAAGAAACAACTACTTGTTCATTAATGGCTTATGGATATGATCCAGTTATTTCTAAATGGTCTCCATATCATGGTTCTATGAATGCGATTGTTGAATCTGTGGCTAAAATTGTAGCTATGGGTGGAAATTATCATACAGTACGTTTCTCATTCCAAGAATTCTTTGAAAAATTATTAAATGATGCTACAAGATGGGGAAAACCATTTGCTTCATTATTAGGTGCTTATAGAGTTCAATCAGAATTAAAATTAGCATCTATCGGTGGTAAGGATTCTATGTCTGGATCATTTGAAGATTTAGATGTACCTCCAACATTAGTATCATTTGCTATTACTGGTGCTGATGTAAAAGATGTAATGACTCCTGAATTAAAAGGTGAAGGTCATACATTAGTAGAATATCAATTACCTAAAAATGAATATCATGTTTATGATTTCGATGCTTTAAAAGCAATCTATGATGAAATCATGAACTTAATGAAAGAAGGAAAAGTTTATAGTGCTTACACTGTTAAAGACGGTGGGGTATTAGAAGCTGTTTATAAAATGGCATTTGGTAATGAAATTGGTGTTGAATTCAATGCTGATTGTTCATTAGATTCTTTATTAACTAAAAACTATGGAAATATCGTTATTGAAGTAGAAAATGATGAAGTTGTTAATAATGAATATGCAAGAATCGTAGCACATACAAATGCTACTAAAGCAGTATCATATAATTCAGAAGAATTATCATTAGATGAAGCTTATGCACAATATGCAGGTGTATTAGAAGATGTATATCCAACAACTGAAGAAGCTCCTACAAAAGAAGTTCTTGTAAAAGATTGTCATGAAAGAGGAGAATTACATGCTTCTAAAGTTTATGATGAAGTAAAAGTTGTTATTCCTGTATTCCCAGGAACAAACTGTGAATATGATTCTAAACGTGCATTTGAAAAAGCAGGTGCAACTGTACAATTAGTATTAATTAGAAATAAAACAGAAGAAGATATCAAAAAATCAGTTGATGAATTAGAAGCAGCAATTAAAGAAGCTCAAATCGTTATGATTCCAGGTGGATTTAGTGCTGGTGATGAACCAGAAGGTTCAGGTAAATTTATTGCAACAGTACTTAGAAATCCTAAGTTAAAAGATGCAATTACTGATTTATTAGATAACAGAGAAGGTTTAATGATCGGTATCTGTAATGGATTCCAAGCATTAGTTAAACTTGGATTATTACCTTATGGACATATTAAAACTATGGACAAAAATGATCCAACTTTAACATTCAATACAATTGGACGCCACTTATCACAAATGGTAGAAACTAGAATTGCTTCAGTTAAATCTCCATGGTTAGCAAATGTAAATGTAGGAGATAGACATATCGTACCTATTTCACATGGTGAAGGACGTTTCGTAGCACCTAAAGAAGTATTAGAAAAATTATTTGAAAAAGGTCAAGTGTTTACTCAATACGTAGATGCTAATGGAAATCCAACAATGGAATCTCCATTTAATCCTAATGGTTCTATGATGGCTATTGAAGGTATTATTTCTGAAAATGGAAGAGTTATCGGAAAAATGGCACACAGTGAACGTCAAGGTGATAACAGATTTAAAAACATTTATGGAGAAATGGATCAATTATTATTTGAAGCAGGAGTTAAATACTTTAAATAAAAATAATAAAAGAAAGATAAAGTGATTTATCTTTCTTTTTTATTTTATTGCTTAATATATTTGATATACAAGAAATGGAAGAATTGACATGTTGTTCCTATATATAAAGGAATATAGAAATACCAGTATTTGAATAAAAGATCTAAAGTAAGAATATAATTTAATATATAGAATACCGAAACATATGTATGTGTTAATATGTGTATTAACACAGAGTATTTTTTTGGATTATCTTTATGCTTTATTGATTTTTTTATCAAAAACAATGATATAGTCGTATGAACAACAAACGGTGTCGTAATCTCATCGATAAATCTAATAATACTATAAATTAAAATATTAATTTGCGATAACATATTTTGTATTATTTCTAATCCACATTACACCTTCATAAGAATGCATAGGATATGGATTAAATCCTGCCTTTTTTCCATAGATATATGCTGTTTTTTTATCAGTGGCCAACCTTCTTAAAACAGAGGAATCTACAATTGTATTAATAATATTTAGAAAATCACCTTCACCTTTTGCATAGTCAACAACAGCATAAATTGTATCAATAACATTTAAATAATTACCCACTGTGGATAGTATTACAAAAAAACTACATAGTTTTGTATATCCATCTTTAATTAAATCTCTCTTACTATTATTATCATGTCCACTTAAATATTCCTCCACTTCCTCTAAAGAATCTGCAGAATATTCTAAAACACCTTGCCAATTATAAACTTCATAGTTACTATTTTCCATTGCATGAGTTTTATGTGTTAGAAAAGTGCATAGTGATAATGATAATG
>JAZLDV010000084.1:0-2977 GCA_045614925.1 Coprobacillaceae bacterium
AACTTCTAAAATTGTACATCTTTGATGAGAAGCTGAAGTATCTCTTAATTTATCTAAAGTATCTACAATTGTATTTAATGCAGTATCAAATCCAATTGTAAAATCTGTATCAGGAATATCGTTATCAATTGTACCTGGAATCCCAATACAATTAATACCCATTTCAGTTAGTTTTAATGCACCATTGTAACTACCGTCTCCCCCAATTACAACTAATGCTTCCATACCAACTTCTTTCATTTTTTCAATTGCTTTTTTTCTTACTTCTGGATCTTTGAATTCAGGAAAACGAGCTGATTTTAAGAAAGTCCCACCAATATTAATAATATTTCTAGTACTATGTCTATCAAACTCAATGAAGTCTCCTTCAGTTAACCCTTTATATCCTAAACGAACACCGTAAATTTTAATACCTTTATTTAAACATGTTCTAGTAACAGCACGAATAGCTGCATTCATTCCAGGAGCATCTCCACCTGATGTTAAAACACCAATACATTTTACCATATACATTCTCCTTCCAATATATCATGTATATTTTACCACAATTCAATTTATGATTCTACACTTTTATCTTATCATTACACAATTTTAATCAATCATTACTTCATAACTCAACGCTTTAATCTTAGATACAAGCGTTTTTGCACGAATTTTGTCTGATGAATCTTTTACTTTTAACTTATAAATCTCTTCTAATTCTTTAAAAGTATACATACTTGTAAAGAATGTAGGAAGATTATTTAATAATCTATAAGATAATACTGTTAATAAAATTTCATCTCTAGACCATGGTGTTACATTTTCTTCCCCTATACTATCTAAAATAAGATACTCTGCATTCATTAATTTATCAATTGCATAAGTATTCTCACCTGAAGAAAAACTAGACTTCAAATCTAATAGATAAGTTGGAAAATGAACAAAACCAATCTCTTTTCCTTTTTTCGCAAGTTCACAGGCCATACCTGCAAAAAGCTTTGTCTTTTCACTTTCTATACTTCCATATAAGAATAACCCTTTAAAACTTTTTAAAGCTGCACAATCAACAACTGCACTCACTGCTTTAGTTGTATTAGCAGGCATAGTTCCAATATTTTTTACAATATTTAAAGATTTAATATCAGTAAATAATAAATCATCACTTACATTTTTAACAACATATTGCTTTTCAATATCTCTTTTTCTTGCCATACCTCTAGCAAAAATACAAGTAGATAACTCTAATGACACAGCATTTTCTCTATAAGCAAGATCTTTCTTTAATCCAATATTATCTTTAGTACATTCATGTAATCCACTACATTTTAAACATTGATGATAATCATCATTATAATCTAAAAACTCTACCCAATAATCAAAAATATCAGAAGGCTTTAACCCATTATTCTTTAAAAACTCCTGTATATGTTTTTCTTTTGATAACATATAAACACTTTCCTGTTTCATATTATCAATATTAGTATTTTTAATCATTTGTCCTACTTTTTTCATATTCTAATCTCCTAATCTTGATAATAATTCCTGGAAACTAATATTATCTGCTTTAATTTCTTCTTTCACTTCAGTTTTTTCTTCTAAAGTATGTTCTTCTGTTTCTTCATTATCATTCATTAAAACACGATAAGCTTCCATTGCAGTTAAAACTTTCTTTCTTGCAAGTGAAGCACCAATTGTTTCACAATAATTTTTTGAAAGTTTATTATCACTTTTACCTAATACATATTCTAACAATACATTTACAACTGATGGATTCAATCCTAATTGAACCATCAATGTTTCAACAATCTTTAAATCATGAAATATAGGTTCTTTTCCACCTTGTTTTGCTTTTAAAAATTCATAAGGTGTAATTGAATCTAAATATTTCATATGTTCAGCTAATATTGATGTTTCATTTGCATTTGTCTTATAAATAACAGGCTGACTATGATATACTTCATTTAATTGTGACAATGAATCAATATCATAAAACTTTTTAATATTTGCTTTTAATACATCCTGATCTAATCCTAAAGATGTCATAGAATCTTTAATTAGTCCAGCCAAAGTAAAAGGATCAATAGAATAAACAATAGCTAATGAAACAGCACAATCAACATCATCATCACTTAATCTGATTCTAGAAATCTGATACTCTAATAAAGATTGAAATAATAAATCTGTATCATATTCACTCTTTACATCTTGTACACTCTGCTGTTTCGTATCATTTAAAGATAATACTCTTCTTCTATTTTTACCTTGAGTAATCTTATAAACCTCACCAAATCTTACAGTCACATCTTCATAAGTCGATACATCAGTTGAAGATATTTTAAAATACTGAATTGTTTTATTAAAATCATCTTCAACCATTGCCTCTTCTAATAAAGAAGATAAAATCTGATTCTTAAAAAACTTCTGTAAAGTTAAAGGGGATTGAATTTTAAACAAATACAATGTCACTCCATGTTCAATCTTCTTATATGACTTTAAAAGCCCAATCCCTTCTAATTTTAAAATTGCCTTTTCAATATCTAAAAGACTCATTCCCGTTAAACTGATAAGACGGCTATACTGACAAGGAGCTAAATGACGAGTCATACGTTTAGATTCAATATAAAGCATCATATAAATACTTAACGCTTCAGCCCCAATAATAGGCTGATATAAGCAATATAAAACATCAGTTTGAATATCATCTAATGGATAACTAGACTCTACACGATACATATCACTTAAAAATATTCTCATCTTCTACCTCCTTTAATACTCTTTCTATTTCTTTTTCTAAATGATTGAAATCACCCTGATTATCAATCACATAATCTGCTTTCTCTTTTTTAACTTCAATACTAATCTGATGAGACATCAATAATAAAGCACTCTTTTCATCTATACCATTTCTATCCATCAGTCTTTTCTTCTGTAAGTCTTCACTTACATAAACAACAATAATTTTATCACATAAATATTCTAAATGAATCTCAAACAA
>JAZLDV010000085.1:0-13499 GCA_045614925.1 Coprobacillaceae bacterium
TAAAGTAGATGCTTTCTATAATGAATTAGCAACAGATGAATTGTCAAATTATATTGTGTCAGTATTAATTACACAAGAAGATTTTCTTTTAATGGCTGAACATTTATATAATGGAACAACTGA
Source organism: Coprobacillaceae bacterium (assembly GCA_045614925.1). Classification (GTDB taxonomy): domain Bacteria; phylum Bacillota_I; class Bacilli_A; order Erysipelotrichales; family Coprobacillaceae; genus JAZLDV01. Next base: position 124 of record JAZLDV010000085.1, read on the forward strand.
TGCTATTTTAATTAATGAAGCTTATATTAAAAGTATTGAAGAAGAATATAAAGATTTTGATGTAGATACAAAAATTATCTGGAACTATGATATTAGAGAAGATGCAGAAGATATTAAAAAAGAAGCAAACGTTGTCAATGAATGTTTTAATGTTTATGTAAGTGGTATTGATACAAGAGGTCCAGTTGCAACTGTATCAAGATCAGATGTAAATATGATCGTTACAATTAATCCAAAAACACAACAAATTTTATTAACAAGTATTCCTCGTGATTATTATGTTGATATTGCAGAATTTGGCGCAAAAGATAAATTAACTCATGCAGGAGTTTATGGTATTGATAACTCTGTTAAAACATTAGAAAATTTATTTGGTATTGAAATTAATTATTTTGCAAGATTAAACTTTACTTCTATGGAAACAATTGTTGATGCATTAGGTGGTATTACAGTTGATTCTCCATATGAGTTTATAACAAGAATGGGTAAATATCAGATTAATCAGGGAATTAACCATTTAAACGGTAAACAGGCATTAAGCTTTGTTAGAGAAAGAAAAGCTTTACCTAACGGGGATAATGACCGTGTAAGAAATCAGCAGATTGCAATTGAAGCAATGGTTGATAAAATGACATCACCAGCAATTATTGCAAATTATTCTGATATTTTAAATTCTATTGCTGGAAGTTTTGAAACAAACATGTCTGCAAAAGAAATTGCATCATTATTAAAATTACAATTAAGAGATATGATTCAATGGGATATTCAGCATGTTCAAGTTAATGGAGAAGGTGTTCAACAATTTGGTGGATATTTACATCCAAATTCATTATTATGGTATATGATTCCTAATTATGAATCTGTATCTTATGCTTCATCTATTATTGAACAAATGCAAAATGATGAAATTATTGTTTTAGATGAAGAATAGATAAGTGTTTTAAGAAAGGAAAGGTGAATTCATAATGAAAAAAATTACTGATAGAAGAGTTATGTTTATGTTGTTAGTGTTCACTTCAGTGTTATTAATTGGTTTTATAGTTAAATTAAATGCTTTACCATTGCTTTATACTGGTGTATTAGCTGGAATTATTGCTTTAGGTGATTTAGCTTTATATGCCTTAATGAAACCTTCTAAGAAAGAAAATTCTAAACGTATTAGAGAACGTTTTGCAAAAGTATTATCTGTATTATTAAGTTTAGTTATGTTATTAGGTACTTTATATATTGTTAAAGGACAAAGTGCTTTAAATAAAATGACTGGAGCTGATTCGGAAATTACAAGAGTTTCATTGTTTGTTTTAAATGAAAGTGGTTATGAAGATTTAAAAGATCTTGAAGGGAAAACAATAGGTTATAATGAATTAGTTGATAGTGAAAAAATGAGTGCTGCTAAAGAATCTTTAGAAAAGAAAGTGAATGCAGAGTTTGTAACTGAAAAAGATTTTATTAAATTAGCTGATTTATTATATAGTAAAGAAGTAGATGCTATTTTAATTAATGAAGCATATATTGGTATTATTGAAGAAGAATATGAATTATTTATGGTTGAAGCAAAATCTATCTGGACACATGATATTGAAGAAAAGGTAGAAGATGTAAGAAAAGAAGCAAATGTTACTAAAGATTGTTTTACAATCTATATTTCTGGTATTGATACAAAAGGTCCTGTATCTACTGTATCTAGATCAGATGTAAATATGTTAGTTACAATTAATCCAAAAACAAAACAAGTTTTATTAACAAGTATTCCTAGAGATTATTATGTAAGTGTTCCTGCTTTTGGTGGAAATAAAGATAAATTAACTCATGCGGCTAATAAAGGTATTGGTGCTTCTATTGAGACATTAGAAAATTTATTTGATATTGAAATTAACTATTATGCAAGAGTTAACTTTACATCTTTAATTACTATGGTTGATGTATTAGGAGGAGTAGATGTTTATTCAGATAAAACATTTGTTCCTTGGACAAACAGCAGTATTGTGATTAAAGAAGGTATGAATCATATGAATGGAGAAATGGCTTTAGCGTTTGCTAGAGAAAGAAAAACATATGAAAACGGAGATAATCACAGAGTTCAAAATCAGCAGGCTGTATTAAAAGCGATGATCAATAAAATGATTTCTCCTGCCATTATTACAAATTATTCAAATATCTTAGATTCATTCTCAGGATGTTTTGAAACAAATATGTCTTCAAAAGAAATCACATCATTATTAAAATTACAATTAAGTGAAATGATTTCTTGGGATATTCAAAGTACTCAGGTAAATGGACGTGGAGTAATGCAAACAGGAGGATATCAGATGCCAGATCGTGTTTTATGGTATATGATTCCTAATATGGCTTCTGTAGAACAAGCAGCTTCAACAATTGAAAAAATGGAAAACAACGAAATAATTTCAGTGAACTAAGAGAAGATGATAAATCTTCTCTTTTTTTCTAAAGTGTAAATAGAGTTTTATGTGCTCTTAGATTAAAATTGTTAAAAAAACAAGTAAAATAGGGCTTTTTTTTGTATTTTTTTATTAAAAAATGAAAAAGTGTGAAAATAGGTATAATTATAGGGGTAGTAAAAAGTGTAAAAAAATTTTTTTGTTTTTTTTAAATTAAAAAAATCATTAAAATAAAATTATATTGAATATATCATATAAAAATAATTTTTATACTACACTTTAGGGTAGTTTACATAAATTGTCGAAAAATGTATAATTAAGATGTGGTAAAAAATGGTAGGAAAGGAGTGTTAAATATGAAAATAAAATATTTGCCAAGTGAAGATAGAAAAAATATTTCACTGTTAAAGAAAACAAAAAATCAAGATGAAATAATAAGCATATTAAAAAACGTATTTAAACGACCTTTCACATTGCAAGTCCTGTGGGAATACAAGAAATGGTACTATATGCTAGATAAAGGCGCCTTAGATGACAATCCTGATTTAAAATCGGCATTTATTCAGATTAAACTGATGGATGGAGATTTATATGGTGCTAAAGAACTCATGGATTCTTTAGGAGAGGATACATTTTATGGAGTTTTTTCATCAGTGTTTTCCCCATCTACAGGTGAAAATATTATAGTGAATGCCAATAAACTAAAAGAATTGAATTTTGGACCAGTTCCTCATATGACAATAACGGCAGGAAGGCCAAGTGTATTAAGTGGTGTATGGGATTTTTCGATTTATTCAAATAAACTTCATGAAAATCATTATTATTTAGATGATGTATTTAATACCTTGTTTGGAGAAAAAGGTGCAAAGATTTCTGACATCCTGATGGCTGAAATCTTATATCAAAGAGATGAATGTTATGAAGCATTAGTAAAGATTGTTGGTTTGTTACCACTTCTAAAAGATAGAAAAGATATGAGACTTCTATTTGTTGCTTTAACACATCAGCTGTTTATTATGGTGTTGAATAACCAGGTTGCTACATCTAAACCCATTATTGAATCACTAAGAAAACAGATTACAGGTGTAGGTTTAGAAGAATATACACCTAATATTGATGCATTAGAAGCATGGGGTGCTATGTATGAAGGTGATTATAGATGTTTAGCGAAATGGTTAAGAGAAGATGCTCCTGATGAATATAATAAGTTCTGTATGTTAGATATATTCAGATACTTTGTTAAAATCAGAGCTTATCTTGTATATGATAAACATCTGGCAATTACATTTTTAGCGACGAAACTTCAGATGCTTTTAGATCAAGGGTTCAGATATAAAGATGTATGTGAACTTCAGACTTTATGGGCAATGAGTGAATTTGCTAGAGGTGATAAAAATTCAGCATTTGATCATATAAATATTGCGATTGATCTTGCAAGAGAATATAGATTTGATCGAACGATTGCAGATGAAGGACTTAGAGTCTACGAATTATTAAAAGAATATAAAAAACATAGAGGATCGGATGAATATATAGAACGACTGATAGAGTTATCTCAAAAAATTGCATTTAGCCATCCTCAATATCTGAAATCTCAGTTACCTGATAAGCCTTCATTAACGACATCAGAGATGAATGTATTAAGGCTTTTAGCAGCAGGACATAGTAATGCTGAGATAGCAAGAATAACTGAAACAAGTATCGATAATGCAAAATTTCATTGTAAAAAGATATTTAGTAAATTAGAGGTGTCAAGTAGACATCAGGCAGTAAAAAGGGCCATAGAAGTTGGGTTGTTGGAACCGACTGATATAATATATTAAAAAAAGGGGTAAATAATTATGAAAGGGAAAAAGTTTAAAAGAGCATTTAAAATTTCAGCAATTTTAGCATTAGTTTTTGCAACAGTTTTTACTTTTGCTTTAGGTGAAAGTGCTGAAGTTTTAGCTGCAACAGTATCAGACCCAGATACTTCTTCAAGATATAACTTATCTTTAGGAGATAATGTATCTACTCAATATGCAGGAAGAATCTGGACTGATAAATCTGTTTTTACAGATAAAGCTGAATTCGATCTTTATGGTGGAGGAAAGGCAACTATTCAAAATGATGATGATTTCTTAGTTGCTTATTCAGCATTAGCAACGTCTCAAAATATTAAAGGTAAATCGAAAGTTGCCTTAGACGTTGTATTTGTCATTGACATGTCAGGGTCAATGGTTCAAAACGATATGGGTGATGGTCGCACTCGTTTTGAAAATATGATTGATGCTTTAAACTCATCTGTAGAAAGTATTCTTTCTATGAGTGAACAGGCAAGAATCGGTGTTATTGCATTTAATGGGACATCAACTGAGATTTTACCATTAGATCATTATACAAAATATACTGAAATTAGAAATCAGGGAAGACCAAATCAAACAACAACAATTCATGAATTCTTTACAAGTTCTGTAAGTTATGGAGGAACTAGTAGAGCTTCTGGATCAGTTACAACAAGAGCTGTTAATAGTCAAGGTAAAACAGTAAGCTTAACTACAAATACAAATGGTGGAACAAACATTCAAAAAGGTGTTGCTCATGGTTTAAGTTTATTAGACAAAGTAGATGATACAACAGTTAATGTAAATGGAAAAGTTCTTCAAAGAATGCCTACGCTTATTCTTTTATCAGATGGGGAACCAACTTCATCATCTGATTATGAAGCATGGTGGAATATGGCGTCAGATAATACTTACTACTCATATGAAAATCAAGTTAATTCAGATAATGGTATGAAAGTATTAATGACTGCTGGATATATGAAAGAAGAAATTAATAGAAATTATGCTAAAGACGGTGTTACTAATAATATTTCTATCTACACAGTAGGGGTAGGATTAGAGGATAAAACAAATGATGCAAGAGACTTAGCAGAAATCTCATTAGATCCTAAAACATTCTTAACTGGACAAATTAATGGAACAGTACCTAGAGAAATTTATAATGGATTAACTCAATATTTAAATGGTCAAAATCCAAGAGTAGATGGATATACTTTTAAACATCCATCTCAATATGATTTTACTCAAATCTCTGATGTTTTCTACAATGATAAATATTTACAAGTAAAAGACTCAGATGATATAGCTGTAACATTCTCACAAATCGTTGATGAAATTGCACTTAAAGTTGCAGAAGTTCCTACTCGTGTTGAAGAAGGGGAAACAATTGACGAAACAGGACATATTACTTATGTTGATCCAATTGGACAATATATGAAAGTTAAAGAAGTTAAAGAAATTATTTATTATGGTGTTGAATATAAACGTTCTACAGTTGAAAATTCAGCTGAAATGTTAGAAGGAACAGAAATTCCTGTATCAACAAAATATATCTTTAACGAAAAAGTAACTTCTCCTATTTATGGTGAAAGAAACTTAAATGAAATTGATATCACTGTAACAAGAGAAAAACATGGAAATGAAATAAGTGAAACAATCACAATTGATATTCCAGCATCAGTAATTCCAGTACGTGTAAATACTGTTTCATTAAATGCTGATGGTGGTATTGCTGAACATACAAATAACGGTGCTTTACCTATTCGTGTATTATATACAGTAGGTTTACAAGAAAGAATTCTAGATAGTAATAATCATATTAAAACTGATATGATTTCACATGAATATATTTTAGAAAATACAAATGAAGATGGAACTTTAAATTTCTATAGTAACTTATTCACAGGTGAAAACACTTATGAAGGAAGAACTATTGGGGATACAACAGTAACATTTGAACCATCTCATTCAAATCCATTCTACTTCTTACAAGAAAATGTTGCATTATATGAAGATGAAGCTTGTACAAAACAAGTAAGCAGTAATAGTCCTTTAGATGATAATACAACATATTATTTTACAGATACTTATTATCATGCTAATCACGTAGAAACTGTTGTTTATGGACGTACAGGAGCACAGTTAAAGAAAACTGATCTTATCAATATAGATGGATATTGGTATAGAGAAGCTGGTTCTCCTCGTTTAAATAGAATTATGGAATTTGAAGGTTTAAAAATTGATGAAAATAATCAAAGTGTAAACCATACACAAACTGCAGAAGAATTCTATTTACCAACATTCGTACATGAAGATGGAAATCCAGATCCATTTGAAGGTAAATTCGTTGTTTATTTAGGAAATAACGGTAAATTAAATATGCCAGTTAGTGGAACATTAAGTATTTCTAAAGATTTAGTTATACCTGAAGGATTAACTGGACCAGATACAAATAAAGAATTTAACTTTACAATTGATTTTAATGGTGATGAAACATTAGAAGGAACTTATCATACAGTTCATTATAATGCACAAGGTGAAGTTATTCATACTGGATATTTCACTGATGGATCATCAGTTCATTTAAAAGATGGAGAAAAAATTAACATTTTACATTTACCTCCTGAAACAACTTATGTTGTTTATGAAGCAAATGAAGATGGTTATATTACAACAGTAAATGGTACTGTATCAAATGAAGCAACTGGAACAATTGAAGGTGGAAAGATTAGTAAAGCAGAATTTGTTAATACATATAATCCTGCCCCAATAGTTTATCCGGTTAATGGTGGAGTAACAGCAACAAAAGTATTAGAAGGACGTCCATGGTCAGAAAACGATTCTTATACATTTGTTATTGCACCTTACAATAATGCACCATTACCAACTGATGAAAATGGTACAGAAATTAGTACTATTACAGTAAATCATGCCACTGGAAAACAAGATGGTAATGATATTGCAGTTATGAACTTTGGAAATATCCAATTTAGTGAACCAGGTGTATACAGATACACAATTTATGAACAAGAACCTGAAAATAATCATTATTTACCAGGTATGTCATATTCGAATGCAGTATATAGATTATATGTAGAAGTTACTGATAACGGTGAAGGTCAATTAGTAGCAGAAGCAGATGTTCAACAATTATATACTGATGACGATATTCCATTATTTACATATGTAGATGGAAATATTGTAATGAATCCAGGACAAGAAGAACAGGATGCTATTCAATTTGTAAATACATACAATGCACAATCAGTAATCCGTGTTCCTCTAGCAATCAAAACATTAATTGATACAACTGGAAATAAAACATTAGCATCAGGAATGTTTGATTTTGAATTAATTGCAAAAGGATATTATGTAGATGATAGTGATGTATTTGTAGAAAGCACAGATATTCCTATGCCAACAGTAAATGGAGTTATTGAAAATGTGACTACAAATGAAGGAACAAACGTTACATTCCATCCTGTAGAATTTACACAAGCTGATTTATTAGGACATAATAAAATGACTTATGTTTATGTGATGAAAGAAATTATTCCAGATAACCCAATTCCTGGTATGACTTATTCAACAGATGAACAAGAAATTAAAGTTGAAGTTTATATTGATTCAACATCTGATTCATTAGTTGTTAATGGTATTTATCCAAATAATCAGACTGTAGCACAATTTACAAATACTTATGATCCTGCTGATGCATCAGTTATTATTAAAGGAAATAAAACATTAAATGTAGAAAATGGATCATTAAGTTTACAAAAAGATATGTTTACATTTGAAGTTGAGGCATTAAATAGTGCACCACTTCCTGAAAATACTCAGGTAAAAAATAATGCAGATGGAACATTTGAATTCCCTGCAATCAATTTTGATAAAGTTGGAACATATCAATATAAAGTTGTAGAAAAAGTTCCTGCTGGAGCTGTAAACAACAAATTAAATGGTATTACTTATACGAATAAAGAAGTTATCGTAACTGTTAAAGTTACAGATAATGATTTAACTAATGGAACATTAGAAGTTGAAGTATTATATGATAACAAAGTATCAGAAAAAGGTGCTGAATTTGTAAATACTTATAAACCTGAATTTACTGATACACCAGTAAGTTTATCTGGTAAAAAAGTATTAACTGGAGCAGAATTAGAAGAAGGACATTTCTTCTTTGTAATCACTCCACTTAATGGGGCTCCATTAAGCGAAAAATCAGCTTATGTTGGTAATAAATTAGATGGAACATTTGATTTATTGAAAAATGTGAAATTTACTAAACCAGGTACATATCAATATGAAATTGTAGAAGCATTACCTTACGATGCAAATGAAGATAATGATTATACAGTAGAAGGTATGACATATGATACAACAAGATATATGTTCACTGTGGTTGTTGAAGATAATCAAAAAGGTGAATTAAAAGTTGTTTCTAAAGAATTAGTAAAATTTGATAATGAAAATCCAAATGGAATCGTTATGAATGATTTTACAGTACAATTTGAAAATAGTTATGAAGTTAGTCCTGGAGCAATCACATTACCATTAATGGATAAAGTGATTAATGGAGATAGAAATACAGAATTAAAAGAAGGCGAATTTACATTTAAATTATCTGTTTTAGGTGTTTATGATTTAGATAGAAATAGAATTAATGATTATGAAGAATATCTAGAATTACCTGCAACAGAAGTAACAAATAGAGCTGATGGTACTATTGTATTTGATGATATTATTATCAACAAAGAAGGATACTATCAATTAAAAGTTGAAGAAGTGGCAGGAAATGTTCCTGGTATCACTTATACAACTGCAACAATTGTAAAAACATACAGAGCTATTGATAATGGCGATGGAACAATGACAATTACATTAATTGAAACAATTGGTGAAGATACATTTGTCAATGAATATAACACTGAAGGAACTTTAGAAGGAGAAATTAATTTAGGTGTTAATAAAGTTTATAAAAATAAACAAGATGAATTATTGGATTGGTCAAATGAAGTATTTGAATTTATCTTAACTGGTAAAGATGAAACAACAATTGAAGCAATTGAAAACGGAATGATTATCTTACCAGATAATTCTAAACCACAAGCAAAAATTGAAATCACTCAAAACAGTGAAGATAAATATTTTGGAGATATCAAGTTCTTAAAACCAGGAAATTACACTTTCTTAATTTATGAACATGCAGGAGAAAATCAAAGTATTGATTATGATGCATCTGCAAAAACAGTTTATGTAAGTGCAATTGATAATGGTGATGGTACAATGACTGTCTTAAAAGGACGTGCATCAGATCAGTTAACATTCGTTAATATTTATAATCCAGATGGTGCATTATTGTATGGTCATGATAATTTACCTGTAATTAAACATTTCACAGGTAGAGAAAATGATAAATGGTTAGATAGCGATGCATTTGTGTTTGAATTAACTTATGGTGATGATAATACAAAAGCTGCAATGGAAGCAGGGAATATTCAATTAACAAATCCTACAGTTGATGATCCATATACAGAAAGCTTAACTATTGATCACAACAATAAAGCATATGCACACTTTAGCAATATTATTTTCAATAAAGAAGGTACATATACATTTAAAGTAAGTGAAATTATTCCTGATGAAAAATTAGGTATTACATATGATACAAATGTAAAATATGTTAAAGTGGAAGTTAAAAATAATGGTGAAGGTGCATTAGTTGCAGAAATATTAGATGAAAGTGAAACATTAGAATTTACAAATATTTATAAAGCACAACCAGTACAGTTAGAATTACCAGTTAACAAAGTTTTAGTAGGACGTAATTGGTTAGCTAATGAAGAATTCGAGTTTAAAGTAAGTTACGGTGATGAATTAACTGAAAATGCTTTTGCAGAAGGTATTGTAACTGTAGGTGAAAATACATCTATTAAAAATGATGGAACTTATGTAGCAGGTGAAAAATATACAGGAGTACTTCCTAGTGTTACAATTACTAAACCAGGTACTTATGTATTAGATATTAAAGAAGTTCCTGGTCAAAATGACAATCTTGTATATGATGAATATACATTTGAAGTAACTGTAGTTGTTACTGATAATAAAGAAGGTCAATTAGTAGCAAACTGGGCAATTACTGACAAAGAAGAAATCACATTTGTGAATACGCATGTTGCTGATCCTATCGATGTGAAATTAACTGGAACAAAAGAATTAACAGGACGTGGAACTCCTTTAGCAGCAAATGAATTCTTATTCAACTTAATTGCAAAAGGAAATGCTCCATTACCTACTGAAATGACAGCTAAAAATGATAAAGATGGAAATATTCATTTTGAACCTATCACATTTGTAGAAGCAGGTACTTATGAATACACTATTAAAGAAGTATTAAATCATATTCCAGGTGTATCTTATGATACTAAAGATGTGAATGTGAAAATTGTAGTGACTGATAATAATGGAGTTTTATCAGCTGCAGTAACTTATGTTAAAAATGGTCAAACGTTAGATAAAGCAGAATTTAAAAACGTTTATAGACCTGAAGCAGCAGATGAAATTGAAATCAGTATCTATAAAGAAGTTATTCCTAGTGCAGGAAATATGTATGATATTGAAGGTGGAGAATTTAATTTCGAATTAATTCCTTCTACTAATAATCCGGCAAATGATCCAATTCAATCTACATTAAGAGGAACAAATACAATTGATGGTGAAGTTTTATTAGATGTAGAAGATGGATTTGAATGGAAATATACTCATGCAGGAACTTATGTTTATACATTAAAAGAACTTGCAGAAAATAAAGCAGGTATGACTTATGATACAACTGTTTATACAATTAAAGTAGAAGTTGTAGATAATGAAGAAACTGCTCAATTAGAAACAACAGTAACAATTAATGATGTTGAAACAAGTGAAGTGACATTTGTTAATAAATATGATCCTGAAAATGCAAGTGCAGTTATTCAAGGTCAAAAAGAATTAACTGGTGGACATAAACAATTAGAAGCTAATGAATTTACATTTGTATTAGAATCGTTACATGATGCTCCACTTCCAAGTGTAGTAGAAGTTAAAAATAATGCAGATGGAACATTTACATTCCCATCTATTGAATATACTCATGCTGGTGTATATGAATATAAAGTAAGAGAAGTTAATGATGGAAAAACAGGATATACATATGATTCAGCTGTTTATAAAGTAAGTGTTAATGTTACAGATGATGAAGGTGTATTAACTTCTGAAGTACATTACAGTAAAGCAGGTGTTCATACAACATTAGCTAAATTTACAAACAAATATGTACCAGGAGCTGTTGATGTTACTTTAACTGGAACTAAACAATTAACTGGTAGAGATGGAAAAGTAATTGAAGATGATGAATTTACATTTAAATTATTAGATAAAGATGGAAATATTGCTTTAGATAATAATGGTGAAGAAATGATCGCTGGTGTTAAAGGTAATGGATTCACTTTCAATGAAATGACATTTGATAAAGCAGGAACTTATAATTATACAATGGTAGAAATTAAAGGTAATGCAAAAGGTATGACTTATGATGAATCAGTATTTGATGTGGTTATTGAAGTCACTGATAATGCTGGTAAGTTAGAAGCAACAGTAACTTATAGCAAAGATGGTACTGTAGTAGAAAAAGCTGAGTTTGTAAATAACTATAAAGCTTATCCAACTTCAGTAATTATTGAAGCAAATAAAACATTAACAGGTCGTGTATTAAAAGATAATGAATTTAAATTTATCTTAGAAAATACAGAAACTCATGAAAAATTAGAAGCTTATGCTGATGCTAATGGTACAGTTGTATTTGATGAAATTCAATATGATAAAGCTGGTACTTATAAGTACACATTATCTGAAGAAGATAATGGTTTAGCAAATGTAGAATATGATGATAAAGTTTATAACATTATCGTAAGTGTAGCTGATAATTACGAAGGTGATTTAATTGCTACAGTGAATATTCAAAATGAAGATTTAGTATTTACTAATATCTTTACTCCAACTCCAATTGATGTCACATTAGATGGAGAAAAACAATTAGATAATCGTGACTTAAATGATGGTGAATTTGAGTTCGTTATTGAAGCTGTAGATAATGCTCCTTTACCACAAGATAAAGAAGTATCAAATGATGAAAATGGAAACTTCGCATTTGGACCAATTACTTATAGTGAAGAAGGAATATATAACTACGTTATTAAAGAAACTGACAATGGTATTGCAGGTATCACATATGATAGTAATAATGTCTTTGTTAGTGTTGAAGTAACAAAAGATGATGAAGGTGTCTTAAGTAAAACTGTAACTTATAGAAAAGATGGAGAACAAATTGCAAATGCTAAGTTTGTTAATACATATGAAACAACTTCAAGTGATGAAGTAAGCATTATTGTGAATAAAGAAGTCATTCCATCTTTAGGAAATGAATTTATCTTAGCTGGTGGAGAATTCAAATTTGAATTAACTCCTGATACAAATAATCCAGCAAATGATCCAATTCAATCTGTTGTAAAAGGTGAAAATGATGCTTCAGGAAATGTAGTATTTGACTTTGCAGATGGATTTGAATGGACATATAGTGAAGAAGGAACTTATGTATATACTGTTAAAGAAATCAATGATGGAATTAAAGGTATGACATATGATCCAACTATCTACACTATTAAAGTTGTAGTTGCTGATGATGAAACAAAAGCTCAATTACAAACAACAGTAACAATCAATGATGTGAATACAAATGAAATGAAATTCACAAACAGATATGCTCCTGAAAATGGAACAGCACTAATTGAAGGATTAAAAGTATTAACTGGAAATCATAAACAATTAGAAGCAAATGAATTTACATTTGTATTAGAAGCATTAAATAATGCTCCACTTCCTTCTAAAACAGAAGTGAAAAATAATGCAGATGGAACATTTAACTTCCCAACTATTGAATTTGATCATGTTGGTGAATACAAATACAAAGTGAGTGAAGTAAATGAAGGTAAACGTGGATATACATATGACTTAAGTGTATATGATGTGACTGTAACTGTAACTGATAGCAACGGAACATTAGAAACTGAAGTTAAATATGTAAAAGATGTAACAGAAGCAGATAAAGCATTATTTA
>JAZLDV010000086.1:0-6883 GCA_045614925.1 Coprobacillaceae bacterium
AATTGACGGTCAATGGTATTACTTAAATGCTCATATGATTACTGGATGGTTAAATGACGGTGGTCAATGGTACTTCTTAGACTCAGCTATGCAAACTGGATGGGTTAAAGATAACGGTAAATGGTATTACTTAGATTCAGCAATGAAAACTGGATGGCAATTCATTGATGGAGAATGGTGGTACTTAAATAGCCATATGATGAGTGGTTGGCAAAAAATCAACGGTACATGGTATTATTTAAATAATTCTATGGTAACTGGATGGTTAAAAGTTGGAGATATCTGGTACTACTTCACTGAAAAAGGTGCAATGGTAACTGGTACTCATACTATTGATGGAAAAGTTCAAAAATTCTCATCAACTGGTGCTTGGTTAGGATAATCAATTAAGGATATCTCGTAAGGGATATCCTTTTTTTGATAAAATTTTTCAATAATTTTATTATATAAATTGTTAAAAGCTGGATTATGTTGTATTCTATTAGTAGGGATTATTTTATGAAAGGAGAACTTATTTATGAGAAAATTCAAAAAAGGGTTTATTGCTTCTTTAGCATTCTCTATGCTTTTGAGTGTCATGACAATTACACCTGTTCAAGCTGCTGGTGGTATTGAAGTAACTCAAAAAGGAAATTCTGTTGTAATTGGAAATGAATATATTACACGTGAATTTTCTACTGAAAACAATAAACTAACTACAGAAGTCATTACGAATAACCGTACTGGTGAAACACCTACTTTACTTGTCCCTGAAAGTGGTAGTGAAGAGTTCATCATTGCTTTATTACCTAATGAATTCCCATCTATTAGCAGAAATGGATGGACTGCTATTGCAGACAGTTATCAAACAAATGATGTTGATGGTGATGGTCCTGCAAGTAACTTAATTGACGGAAGTGCAAGTACAATCTGGCATTCTCGTTACAACAATCAAGGGGTAGCTGGTGATCAGGTTTATCCACATAATGTTATCTTCAATTTTGCAAAAGAAGAAACATTTAAAGCTTTCACTTATACTGCTAGAGGTGGTAGTACAAATGGAAGAATTAATCAATACAGATTATATGCAAATAGTACAACTGAAAAATTAGATTTTAATTCTGCTGAATCAAAATGGCAATTAATTTCTGAAGGAACTTTCAACTATGGTTCTGGTGAATCAGTAACTGTAAACTTAGATAAAGCTTATACAGCTACTCAATTAAAATTAGTTGCAGTTAATGAAGTTGAAGGTAGATCATTTGCAAGTGGTGCTGAATTTAAAATCCATGCTGATTTTTATAATCCTAGTTCAGCAACTATTAAAGCAAGTGAATTAGAATTAGATGGTCAACCTGTTGTTGAAACTATCAATAAAGATGGTAAAACAGGAAAAGCATTAAAATTCAATTTCAAAACAAAACAATACGAAGGTGTAGACTACACAATTAGTGAAGTTATCACTATGTATGACGGAGATTCATTTATGCGTAAACATTTAGAAATCTCTGTACCTGAAAATCAAGCTGCTAATGCAAAAATCAGTTATATCGATTTAGAAAATATGAATTTTGCAGCTGCTGATTTAAAAGAAGATGAATTCTGGACAATTCCAGAACAAGCTAACAACTCAGATATGGCTAATATGAAAGGTGACTTCTTAGAATTAGGACAACCTTACTATATTGGTGCAATGTATTTTGGTAGTGAATTCCCTCAAACTGAAAATAAAATCAAAGATGGAAATGGTTATATTCGTTACTGGTATGGTAAATCTTTAGCTAAAGATCCTCATTTCGAATACAACAAAAATAATACTGCAGGATTCATGGAAACATGGGATGCAGTAGTTGGTGCTGCAAGAAGTAGAGATTACTTAGTATGTCAAGCCGACTTCTATGAATATATTGAAACAATCGCAACACCTACTGATTTCAGACAACAATACAACTCTTGGTATGACTTAATGAAAAATATTTCAGCAACTAATATCCAAGATTCATTCTATGAAATTGAAAAAGGATTTACACAATATGGTGTTAATCCATTAGATTCATATGTAGTTGATGATGGTTGGATAAACTATAATTCATTCTGGGCATTCAATAATAAATTCCCTAATGAATTATATGATGCTGCATTACAAGTACAACAATTAGGATCAGACTTCGGTTTATGGTTAGGTCCTCGTGGAGGATACGGAACTGAACAAACAATTTCTAAATGGATTGCAGACAATGGATATGGATCTAGAAACCCACAATCTAATAATGACATTAATATTTCTGATTCAAGATATTTAAATAAATTATTATCTGATATCTTCTTATCATATCAAGATAAATTTGATATCAATTACTGGAAATTAGATGGTATGTTATTACATCCTGCAACTGCAGAATCTGAATATTATGTAACAGGAAATCCATTCTATACAATCTCAGAAACATATGAAAGATGGACAGATATGTTTGAAGATATGAGAACTCAAGAAGGTGTAAGTGAAGAGTTATGGATTAACTTAACATCATATTTAAATCCATCTCCTTGGTACTTACAATGGGTTAACTCAGTATGGATGCAAAATACTGGAGATACTGGATATACACAAAAATACAATTCTACAGATGCTGAACAAACATTAACTTACAGAGATGGTGCTTACTATAACTTCATCTTTGAAAGACAATGGCAATTACCAAACAAATATTTCTATAACCATGACCCTGTATATGGTTTAACAGCGCATAACAGTTATAAACCAAATCAAATTTCATTTACTACAGATGAAATGAGAGATTACTTATTCATGTTAGGTACTAGAGGTACTGCATTCTGGGAATACTATTATAGTTATTCAATGTTTGATGATGACAAATGGCAAGTCAATGCTGAAGCAGCAAACTGGATTGAAGATAACTTCCATATCTTACAAAAATCTAAAATGTTTAGTGCAGGAAATCCTAGAGATGGTAAAGTTTATGGATATTCATGCTGGAATGGAGAAGATGGAATTGTTTCTATCAGAAATCCACTAGATTCAGCACAAACTTATACTTTAACTTATGATAGATTAGTAGGTGTTACTGAAGGTATCAAAGATGTTAAAGGTAAAGTTGTTGTTGGAGATTTAAAATGGCAAACTGAAGACTTAAAAGTGTCTTATGGTGATGTTGTTACATTTGAATTAGAACCAAAAGAAGTATTAATTATTCAATACGGTGAAACTGATACAACTGCACCTGCAATTGATTCAATTCATGGTAATGGAAATACATTAGAAATTACATTTGATGAAAATATCAGAGAACCTGAAGCAGCTAATATTAGTGTTGAAGGAAATACTGTAACTGATGTAACGTTAAAAGCAGATAGAAAAACTGCATTAGTAACATTAGAAAATAGATTGACTCCAGGTAGTCAAATTAATGTGACTGTAAACAATATCTTAGATATCGTTGGTAATGCTGGAAATGATACTCATTCTGATGATTACTATAAAGATGATATTGTTCTTGTTTATGAAGGTGGAGAATTTAATGGTACATCATTAAGCGCTGAAAGTAATGCTTCAATTGATGGACATGGTGATTTTACTGTTGCAGGTAAAGTAAACACAACATCTAAAAATGCTGTATTAGTAGCACAAGAAGGTGCTTATACTGTTTCTATTGATGAAGAAGGATACTTAGAATTTACATTTAACGGGATGACTGCAAATTCTAAATATACAGAAAAATTAATTAATAATGGTCAAGTAGAAGCAACTGTTAAAGGTTTAGTAGCTGATGGAAATGAACATACATTTGTAGCAGTGAAAGAAGTTAACGGAATGATTAAATTATACGTAGATGGAAAATTAGTAAAATCTGCATATGATGAAACAAAAGTAAATCCTGAAGTTAATAAAGGTAATATCTTATTAGGAGAAGGATTAAATGGTACATTAAGCAATGTAGCAATTTTTGATAGAGGTGTTGCTTTTGATGAAGTTGAAACATTAGTAGATGATTTATTGTTAGTTGAAGGAACAAAAGTTGAATTAACAGAAGATATGTTAAGTGCTTCTTCAATTGATACAAAAGAAAATATTAACAAAGGATTGGCTAACTTATTAGATGGAAATAATACAACATTCTGGGCAACACATCCTGATAAAGAAAACAGTTTAAATACTACTTGGTTACAAGTGGATTTAGGTGAAGTTAAATATATTAATAAAGTTGAATTATCTACACGTTATAATGAAGGTAATGGATATAATTGTACTGGAAATATTTATGATTTCACTGTAACTGTTAGTAAAGATGGTATTGTTTGGGAAGAAGTTGAAACTGGAGATATAGTAAATGGAACTGGAATGATTCATTTCAAACCAGTAGAAGCACGTTATATTAAAATTACTTCTTCATCTTCATATCACTGGGATAGTGATTTGAAAGATACAGTAATGTGTATTGCTGATATTAATATTTATGAAATTGATACTAGAGTAGAAATTAATCCAGAAAATATGACTGCAACTCCAACATCTACTAATGAAGGAAATATTAATAACATTTTTGACAACGATCCTACAACTTTCTGGGCAAGCGTTCCTGTTTCTAAAATAGAAAAAGGTAACCCTAATGTAGTAGTTGATTTAGGTGACGATTATATAATTGACCAAGTTGATTATACTAAACGTTATTTTAATGGTGCTGATAATCAATGGAAATGTACTGGAAATATTAGAAAATATGTAATTGATGTAAGTACAGATAATGAAAATTGGACAACAGTATCTACTGGTGAAACATTTGCTGATGAACACTACACTACTAAAGGTGATGGTGGAACAACAAATATTAAATTCAGTCCAATTAAAGCAAAATATGTAAGAATAAGCGCAACTGAGTCATATCACTGGAAAGAAGCAGAATTAAATACAGTATTAACTATAGGTGATTTAGCTATACATGGTGAAAAATTCAGTAATTATGAAATTACAAACTTAGCTGAAGGAATTGTTCCTACAGCAAAATGGTCAGCTACTAATGAAAGTTGTCCAGTTAATAAAGATTGGCCTTTAAGTAATGCAACGGATAAAGGAATTGGATTAGGTAATTATGTTGATTTTGGTCAAGACAATAATGCAAATGGTTCATATATTGAATTAGATTTAGGAAGTGATTCATATATTGACCGTATTAAGTTATATCGTTATTGGCAAAACAATAGAGTATATAGAAATACTGTTATTGCAGTTTCAGATGATCCTCATTTCAGTAATCCAACTATAATCTTTAACTCAGATAAAGATAATGTTCATGGATTTGGAGTGGGAGAAGATACAGCTTATCCAGAATCATCAAATGGTACAGAATTTGTATTAGACAAATATGTAACTGCTAGATATGTACGTGTTTATATGAATGGTCAAAGTGATTCTGCTACAACTAACCATATTGTTGAATTACAAGTATTTGGTTTTGACTATCAAGATACATATATCTATGATGATGTAGTATATAAATCTAAAGATGATTCTCAAACAGGAGAATACTTATTTGAATCTTATTATAAAGATGGTGAAGGCTCAAAAGTTGCTACTAAAGATGAGTTTACGAATAAACAAAATGAATATTTTGCTAAATATGTAACTCCAAAAGTATTAACTGTTAAAGGACAAGCTAAAAATAATGGTGATGGAACTTTTACTATCCGTTTTGTGTCTTCAGTACCTTCTTTAAATCTTGAAAATGTTGGTTTTGAAGTACAAAAAAATAATGGTGCTGTAAAAGAAATAACTTCTACTACTGTATACACTCAAATTGCAGAAACAGAAAGTGGACAAACATTATTTACAAATCCTGCTAATATATTTAAAACAACAGAATCTAAATATTTCTTTATTGTAAAAATTAAAGGAATTACAGCTGAGCATTTAAATGACACAATTACAGTTACTCCTTATTGGACACCACTTGGCTCAAATACTAAGATTAAAGGTGTAAGTAGAACTGAAAAAATTGGTACATTTACTCAAAGTGCTCCTAGCACAATTAATCAATAGAAATACAAACTAGATGTGTGTAAGCACATCTAGTTTCTTTTTTATCAAAAAAATGTTGAAAAAAATCTTTCAAGGTTATATACTACTAAAAGTATTTATAAAATGTTATTTAAAAATAATTATTTATATTTAGATTTGTAAAACTAGCTATGGTTTAAAAAATAATTAGAAAGAGGAACTATAATGAGATACGAAGAAGCAAAATTTGAAATTATATTGATAGAAGAAGATGTTATTATGAAATTATCAGTTGGTGGAGATGAAAATGGCTCTGGTGATGCTGGTGATGGAGAAGATTTTGATTGGGGAACTGATTGGTAAAATCTATTTTGTAATTAAATTTAAAGAGTTTAGATATAATGTCTAGACTCTTTTTCTATATTTGTTTAATTTAGCATCTTGTTATTTTATAGAATTTTATGTATGATTACAGTGTATACTTGGAGGTTTTAATATGAAAAATAAAAAAATGTTTTATATTGTTAGTTGTTTGATTGCTATAGTATTAACTTTTATTTTGATTTTTTATGCACAAAAAAATTCAGATGTTTCTGTTCCTCATCAAAATAGTGGTGATGAGTTAAATAATAATGAAGGAAATAAAGATAAAGTAGATATAGATTCAGATAAATTAATTGATTCAATTACCGATCATGTTCCAGATGATTCTGAAAATGATGATGAAGTAGATAGTAATGATGATGATGAAAGTATGGATTATTCAGATTTAGATGATGAAGATGAAGAAAATAATGAAAATCAAAATAGTTCAAATTCTAACAACGGAGAAAACGACTCAAATGTAAATAACAATAATAACAATAACAACAATAACAACAATAACAATAA
>JAZLDV010000087.1:0-3179 GCA_045614925.1 Coprobacillaceae bacterium
TCATAAACACCAATTAATGCATCTAACATTGCTGGGTTTTCTAATAAGTTTTTATTTTTTGCTAATTGGTCAGCTACTGCTGCACCATCTAAGAATGCTTTGAAAACTTCTGGTCCAAATGCTAATGATAAGATTGCTCCACCTACTGAAGATGAAGAAGAGAAACGTCCTCCAATATAATCATCCATAAAGAATGCAGCTAAATAATCTTCACTTGATGCTAATGGTGAAGTTTCACTTGTTACTGCAACCATATGTTTAGAAGTATCTAAACCTGCTTTAGCTAATGCATCTTTAACAAATGATTCATTTGTTAATGTTTCTAAAGTTGTACCTGATTTAGATACTAAAACAAATAATGAGTGAGCAACATCAATAGATGCTAATACTGCTGCTGCATCATCTGGATCAACGTTAGAAATAAATTTAGCTTCCATTTTAAATGCATTATTATTTTTAGCCCAGTTTTCTAAAGCTAAATAAATAGCTCTTGGCCCTAAATCACTACCACCAATACCAATTTGTACAACTGTAGTAAATTTTTCTCCATCTGCGTTAGTAATTTCTCCATCATGAACTTTTTTTGCAAAAGCAGCAACTTTTTCTTGTTGTTCTACATAAAATGCACGTTTATTTACACCATCAGCAATAACATCTTCACCTAATTGTCCACGTGTTAATTGATGTAATACTAAACGATTTTCACCTGTATTAATAACTGCACCATTATATAATTCAGCAAATTTATCTACTAATTGTGCTTCTTCAGCTACTTTAGAAAGAACTTCTAAAACATTGTCATCTACTTGTTTTGCTGCATAATTATATACAAGTCCTTCTCCCATAGAAACATTATATTTTTTTACACGTTCAGCACCATTTTCTCCTGACATCACTTCTTGAAGATTCACTTTATTAACATTATTCATTTCTTCATAAGAAGTAAGTTTATCAAAATTGCACCATTTAATCATAATTATTATACCCCCTGGTTAAAATTAATTTTACCTTAACATTATACTACCAATTTTTAAGTATTCATAGTATTTTTTTGATAATACATTTTGAATATTTATAATTTTGCTACAATTTCCCATTAATTTATATTCAATAAAAAAATTATTCTTTTTTGTCAAAATATGTATTGATTTTTTTATAAATATGTTTATAATATTTATGAAATCCGGGGTGCAGCGATCGTAGTAATACGAGCAATATTGTTGCAAAAGAAAAAGGCTATTGTAAATAGTCTTTTTCTTTTATATATACAATTGTTTTTTCTAAACCATTATCAGCCAGATAAATCAAAAGATGTTCAATCAATGCCTTTGTTTCTTCGTGCATAATATATCCATGACATCTTTTTGCATAATATTCATAAGGATAAGAATCTGTATATTCCTTTCCTCTATAAATCATACTTGCCGCTACCCTATCACAAAACATTTCTAAGACATAATTTTCTGGCATTTTTGCTGGCGTAGGTCCTGATGATGTAAAATCAACCCAAAATTCCCAATGATGTTTATTTCTTCCTTTATGATGTAACCAGGCAAAACAATATCCTTTATCATTACGTTCTGCAGTATTTGGAGAAATCACACCACTATAATATTTAACTCCTGTTAAAAATTCACATGGCATATATTTTGAAAGATCATGTAATAAGCCCTGTTTATATAATCCTAAAGAAAAACAAAGTTGCATAACTTTTAATTTATGTGCTGTAATTGTTTTAAAATGTTTATATGCTTTCATATTATCACCTGATTTAACTATACTCTTATTTTAGAATATTGTAAATGACTTTATTTTTATAGAAAATTGTGTATAATAGTATACATATTTAATGGAGGTGTAATTATGCCAGTCAAAATAGATGTACAGACAAACATTAATGACTATGAGTTAACTGTTGAAAAATGCAGTGAGATTATTACTGTTTTACAAAATAGTTATAAACATATCAGAAAAGATATGTATATGTTATTTTTAGGTAAAAGAAGTTTAATCATTGCATTAACGCTTGCCTCTTTTATGTTTTTATTATTTGGTATAACTGAAAATATGATTTTCTTATATTTTATGCCTTTATCAATATTGGTCTCAATGCTTATTGCGTTATTAGGTGCAGAATATTTAATTTCACAAACAAAAAAGATGCTTAAAATGCAAATTGATATATACAAACAAAAAAGAGAAGCATTAAAAAGAAAAGAAGAATGTGCTAGTCATTAGCCATTCTTCTTTTTTACTATATATAATAATTCTTTTTAATTCAGATACATATTTTATTTTAAGTTATAAGTTATTGTTTTGCTACAATGTCCTCTAAAAGCAATCTGACATTACGTGCAGCATCTTCTTGAATTTCAATAATATGTGCACCTCTATTTCTTGCTATATCTCTTAACAAAACAGAAATTGATGTATGAAAAGAACATCCTATCACTATAAAATAACTGCCATACTCTAGTTTATTTACCATATCAATCGCTTCATTATACATAGGAGCAGCATCCCCATATAGAACTGGCTTATTATATAATGAATAAGCTATATCTAATTCATTATCATCAGGCATTGTCCCATGTATTTCTAATGCTTGACTTCCTGCCTTTTTATGCAAACCATCAATATTCATAGTAATAATAGGAATATTATATTCAGCTAAAGCGATATGTGCATCATTAGGTTCAGCCTGATCCATTGCTTCTTTCATTGTTCTAATAACTTTATTATAATCTTCAGGATGCGCTGTTGCATAACTTCGAAATAGTTTATCTCTTACATCTGGCTGTTCTAAAAAAGTAGGTATATGAGATTGTTTAGATATACCAGCACCAGTAAATGCTATAATTTTCATTTTCAAATCACCTTTCTTTTATTCATAGATAATAAGTTCACCATATAAAGTCATTTTAGTTATCGACTTACCTGAATATTCTATATAAACAAAACCACTATCATATTCCACAGCCTCTTTAATGAAAGATTCCTGAACCTTTTCATTTTTTACTTCTTTAGATTCTTCTTCTCCTTCATCATTATAAATTATTTTTGTTTCATTATTATAAAACTCAATATTTTTATCTAAATCCATTTCAATGAATTCCTTACTTTGTTCTTTATGCAATTCTTTTTCATACATACCAGGATATAAAATAACACTATTTTCT
>JAZLDV010000088.1:0-40598 GCA_045614925.1 Coprobacillaceae bacterium
TGAAATGAAAACTGGATGGATTCAAGACGGAGGAAAATGGTACTACATGAATAGCCATATGATGACTGGATGGCAAAAAGTAAACGGTACATGGTATTATTTAAATAATGCAATGGTAACTGGATGGTTAAAAGTTGGAGAAATCTGGTACTACTTCACAGATAACGGTGCAATGGTAACAGGAACTCATACTATTGACGGAAAAGTTCAAAAATTCTCATCAACAGGTGCTTGGTTAGGATAAAAAAAATAATTTTTTAAACTGTGAAAGTTCTTTGCTTTCACAGTTTTTTTTGTTACGATATTTGTATAGGATATTGATTATATAGAGGAGGATATAGAGTATGAAAAAATCAATAATAAATAAAATTGCAATATTACTATGTTTTGTTTTCGCTATTATTTTTTCTTTTAATGCGAATGAAAATGTAGTTTATGCAAAAGAACAAGGAGTCCATCATAATATTCAATGGACTTATGAAGATGGAGTTTTAACTTTATCGGGAGAAGGGGATATGGTTGAAGGTAACACTTATGTTAAATATCCTTGGTATGTAATGAGAAGTGAAATTACAAAAGTCGTAATTGAAGAAGGTATTACAAGTGTAGGGATGCACTCATTTTCAGGATATAAATCTTTAAAAGAAGTTGTTTTCCCTGAATCTTTAGAAAAATTAGGAGATTATGCATTTTATAACTGTACACAGTTAAATAAGTTTGAATTACCACAATCTCTTAAACATATTGGATGGTATGTATTTTCATATTGTGACAAAATCATCAGTGTTGATTTACCAGATCAATTAAATCATATTGGAAATTATGCTTTTACTGGATGTTCAGGTTTAACAGAAATTGATATTCCTGAAACTGTAGAATATGTAGGTTATGGATGTTTCTCTAAATGTAAAGGATTAAAAGAAGTGACTTTACCTGATACTTTAAAATCTACAGGATTCTCTACATTCTTAGATTGTACAGGATTAGAAAAAATCACTCTTCCTGAAGGAATTGAAAGAATTGAAGATAATGTATTTGAAGGATGTACAAGCTTAACTCAAGTTAATTTACCAGAAAGCTTAGAGTATATTGGGCATTATGCTTTTAAAGATTGTTCATCATTACCAACTATAGATTTACCAGAAAATATTAAATATTTAGGAAATGGTGTTTTCTCTAGATGTTTATCATTTACAGAAATTAAATTACCAGAAAAATTAGAATATTTAGGAAGTTTTGCATTCTTCCATTGTGAAGATATCACAAGAATGGATATTCCTCAATCAATCAAACAAATTAATGAGTATGCATTCTTCTATTGTACAGGAATGAGAGAAGTAACTTTACCTGATAATCTTGAAAAAATTGGATATCAATCATTCTATAATTGTAACAAATTAAAAGAAATTAATATTCCTGATACTGTTAAAGCTATTGATGAACAAGCATTTGAAGAATGTAAATCATTAAAAATTTTAGTTTTACCAAAAAATTTAACACATTTAGGAAAAAGTGCTTTTGCTTTCTGTGATGGTTTAAAAGAAGTTATCTTTACATCTGATTTAACTGATATCGATTGGAAATGTTTTGGATGGAGTATTAATATTGAAAAATTAACAGTTCCTATGAGTTCTATTCATTTAGTTGATTATTTTAGAGAAAGTAATGTTAAAGAAATTAATATTACTAAAGGAAGTTATACAAATTTAAAATCTTTAACTGTTAGTGATACAAGAAGATTACAAAACTATAAAAATACATTAAAAGTAATTAATTTTGATAAAGATGTATGCATTAATGTAATTGATGCTAAAACATTTAAATCTTTAACTAATTTAGAAAAAGTTGTATTACCTGAGTCTGTGATTAAAATTAGTAAATCAGCATTTGAAGATTGTAATGCATTAAATGAAATTTTTGTTAAAGATGATGCAGTAAAATGTGATAAAAAATCATTTGTTAACTGTCCAAATCTAACAAACTTATATGATTATGATCATAATATTATTGAAATCGCTGAAAAAGTTGAATACTTAAATGGATGGCAAAAAGAAGGTAGTGACTGGTATTACTACATTGAAGATATTAAACAAACAGGATGGCAAAAAGATGCAGGTAAATGGTATTATTTAGATGCTGATGGAGCTATGTTAACTGGTTGGCAAAATATTGATGGTCAATGGTACTATTTAAATTCTGCTATGCAAACAGGATGGCAAAAAATTGATGGTAAGTGGTATTACTTAGATTCAGCAATGAAAACTGGATGGCAAAAAATTGATGGTAAGTGGTATTACTTAGATTCTGCTATGTTAACTGGATGGCAAAAAATTGATGGTAAATGGTATTACTTAAATTCTGCTATGCAAACTGGATGGCAAAAAATCAATGGTACATGGTATTATTTAAATTCTGCTATGCAAACTGGATGGCAAAAAGTTAATGGAACTTGGTATTATTTCAATGATAATGGTGCAATGGTAACAGGTAATGTCACTATTGACGGAAAAGTTGAAAAATTTGCTGCTAACGGTGCTTGGTTAGGATAAAACTTATGACAGGATGTAAAAACATCCTGTCTTTTTTTATACTCATATTACATATTAAATTAGCATAAAAGCATATAATTAAAATATATAAACCAATAATATGGATTACATTTAAGTTTTGTAAAAATAATTTTATTTAAAAAGATTAAAATAGAATTGAAAGGATGGTTTATATGGGAAAGAAAACAAATGTAGCTGTATCTAGACAAAAGATATATGATAGCTTGATAAAGATAAGAGAAATATATGGTTCTTTTGATAATTTATGTGTATATGTTGGTTTTCTGCCAGTAAAAGGATTAACATTGAATGTGAATTTAAGTTATAAAGTAGATAGAAGATGGCTTATTAAGGAATCTATTGATATTAGTGAATATTTAAAAGATAAAGATCTTTTTGAGATGACTGAAGATATTGCTGAAGTATTGGAATGTTGGATAAAAGAAAATAATTATTCTTTAGATAATTAATATATGCTAGAATTTGTATAGATAGTTTATAATTCTCACTTTGTGTCATGTTATTTTATAGTGTTATAGATTATGATAAAGATGGAAGGAGGGAGAAATATGGATCAAAAAAGGATTGGATTATTCTTAAAGGAGTTAAGAAAAGAAAAAGGACTTACACAAGAACAGCTTGCTGATATATTTAATGTATCAAATAGAAGTGTTTCTAGATGGGAAAATGGAAAGAATATGCCTGATTTGAGTTTGCTTGTACAACTGGCAGATTTTTATGAAGTTGATATTCGAGAAATTATTGATGGTGAAAGAAAAGATGAGTTATCAAAGAGTGATGTAAAAGAAACAATTACACATGTAAGTGAATATACTCAAATCAATGTAGAACAAAAATTGAAAAAAAGACATCGATTATCTCTATTTGTAACTATTTGTTTAAGCGTTATATTATTAATAGTTTTAAACTCAAAAATGAATATTCAAAATCATAATAGTGAAGAATATACGGCATATAAATATACAGTGGAAGATATAAAAAAAGAAATTATATCAGATCAAAATCTAAATGATGATATAAAGCTATCATTGATTGAAACAATTAATGATGATAAATATGATTATTGGATAATAAAGACAAAATGTGATGTAACTAATGAATATGTATGTTATCCTTATTTCTACGTTACTTCTTTAAAATCATCTTCTTCATCTTTACAATCAATAGAAACTATATTATGTGGAAATATAAATTTTGACAACAATGGGACAAAGAAATGTTTTACAGGGAATCTATTTTATTATTTAGAAAATAATCATACTGTATTTTGGGATATAAATGGTGATTTTTCACATAATGGGACTACATCTGTTCAATTGGATAAATCAAGTTCATCAATAGGACAGATGTTATATTATAACTCATTGTACTATAATGAAAATGTTTATACATATACTCATAAGAGTGGAAAAATAATAATCAGATAAACGAATAATCTATTTCTACAATGAGTAGAAATAGATTATTTTTTGTATAAATGTTATTTATTGATTGCTTTTGTATACAATGTTACAATGGAATAAAGATAGGATGGTGGATAGAATGGCTAGTCAAAAAATAATCATGTATAGTGAAAAGAAGTATGAATTAGAAGAACTTAAGAATCTGATTAAGGAAGAAATTGTGAAGATATTTCCTGATATAGAATTTAAACAAGATGCTTATCATGTGTTAGGTGAAGGAAAAGTTTTAATGATGATTTTTGAAAAATGGTATCTAAGAAATAGTAGTTATGCCAGTTTAGTTATCTTGATATCTGAATATAGTAATGTACATTGTGCAGATATTATTAGTACTGGAGGAAAAGAGAATTTCTTTTCTTTAGGGGCTGAAAGCAATTTTGCAAATATGGGAGTTGAAACTTTACAGAACTTAGGGTTCAAAGTAAGTACTAAAAAGAAATAAAGAGGTAAAATACCATGTTGAATGAATTATTAGTAAAAATCAAATCTAAAGAGTCTATACAAAATAAATTAAATGATCTTATTTTACATAAGAATGATTTAGAATCTAAAATAATAAAACAAAAAGAAATATTAAGAAAAGAAAATAATGATGTAGAAAAATTAGAATATGGGAAGTTATCTTCTTTCTTCTACGAATTAATAGGTTCAAAAGATAAAAAACTATCTAAAGAAAAAGAAGAAGCCTATCAGGCTCAGTTAAAATATGATTCATTACAATCTCAATTGAATGCTTTGTTAAAAGATATTTCATATTATGAAAATAAACTTAAAGAAATTAAAGAATGTGAAATCAAATATACACAATTATATGCATCTAAATTAGATGAGCTTAAAACAAATAATCCTAATTTATTAGAATTAGAAAATGATATGTTAAAAACTATATCCAATATAAAAGAATTAAATGAAGCAATTCATGCTGGTGAAATAGCTTTAGAGATATGTGATGATATTTTAAATAGTCTTAATAAAGCCAAAGGCTGGTCACAATATGATATGTTTGGTGGAGGGTTAATGAGTGATTTGATGAAATATGATCATTTAGACTATGCTCAAGAAGGTATTAATGATCTGCAATCACAATTATCACGTTTTAAAACGGAATTATTAGATGTACATATTGATTATATAGGAAAAATAGAAATTGATAGTTTTTTAAAGTTTGGTGATTTCTGGTTTGATGGAATCTTTTCAGATTATGCAGTCTATGAACGTATTAAAAATTCTATAAATCAGATTCAAGCAACTTATGATAAAGTTGAGTATATATTAAAACAGTTAAAACAATTACGTTTAAATGAAGAAAATAAAGAAAAACAATTAAAAGATAAAATTGATAAAATTATTTTAGAATCATAACTGATTCTACTATTAAGTTTATCTTATATAGGAAAGTGAGATGATACAATGGTAAAGAATAAATTATTTTTTGTTATGTTATGTGCTTTAGGTAGTGGATTAGTAGGTTTTTTCTCTAGTCAGTTATCTGAGGGTTATAGCGCTATATTATTTGGATTAGGTGTTGGATTAATGGTATATTCAATTATTAATTTACAAAAAAAATAGAGCTAAATATTGATATCAAATATATATCAGATATCTTAAATGAATAGAACTTGATATCATTTTAACTGCTGAGTCATATCAGCAGTTTTTAGTTTAAAAATATTAAACTGTTCTATACTTTTTTATGTGTTTTCGATATAATTTTTAAATACGATATTTTATTTTATAGTAAAAGAAAGAAGTTGATTTCATGAAAAAGAACAAAATGCTGTATTTTTTTATCATATTATCATTATTTAATATTGCCGCTAGTTTTGTGCATCCAGTCACACCAACACTAATTGTTGAACGACAATTAGATAGTTCGGTATTTGGGACAGCACTTGCAGCTATGCAAACGACTATGTTTTTGTTTTCACCTTTTTGGGGAAAGTTATGTGATTATATTCCTACAAAAAAGATTATGTGTATATGCTGTATTGGCTATGCGATTGGGCAGATGATTTTTGGAATGGCTTATAATGAAGTTATGGTCTTTGCTGGAAGAATGTTTGCTGGAATTTTTACGGGAGGATGCTTTACAGCATTTTCTAATTATATTGTTAATACGAGTGATTTATCTAGTCGTAATACAAATCTAACAACAATGCTGACTATTCAGACTGTTGGTGGAGCGTTAGGCTATTTTATTGGTGGTTTTTTAGGATTGATTTCAGTAGAAACATCTTTTATAGCACAAGTTATTACATTATTATCGTGTGCTATTTTATTTTTAACTTTATGTTTAGATGATACTTTATTTAAAGAAAAACCATTAAAAGCATTAGTTCTAAAAGACTTTAATCCTTTTTATGCATTTATCAATGTAAAGGAATTTATGTCACCAACGCTTCTATTAATTTTTATTATTATAGCTATTTCTGGAATTGGATATAATTCCTACGAACAAAGTTTTAACTACTTTATAAAAGATCAGTTTGCCTTGAATTCTGCCTATAATGGTATTATTAAAGTCATTATTGCAGCACTAACTATATTATTTAATGCAACGCTTTGTTTATATCTTCAAAAAAGAACTGATATAAACAAAACATTTCTTCCAATAATGATAATACTTGCAATGTTTAGTGCAAGTGCAATCTTTATTGAAAATCAGTTATTGTTTATTTCTGTATATATTATTTATAATGGATTTAATGCTGTAAGAATTCCATTACTGCAGTCTCTTACTGCAACGAAAACAACACAAAAAAACAGCAATTCAATTATGGGATTTTATCAATCTATGAATTCATTAGGATCAATCTTTGGAGCTTTATTTGCTGGATTAATCTATTCTTTAAATCCTATATATCCTTTTGTATTTGCCTTTATTGCTTATGCTTTTACTTGTATAATAGGTTTTATTTATATTAATCACTACAACAAGCAAAAAGGGCAATAGACTTAAATATTATAAATACATATTAGACACATCCTATGATTAATGGTAAATTAATCATAGGATTTATTTTAAGGAGGAATACATAGTGAAAAAGAATTATATTTATGCTTTTTTATGTGTTTTGATATGGTCTACAATGGGATCTGTTTCTAAATTGGTTTTAGAAGATGTTCCTAGTTTTCAGACTTTAATGATTTCAAGTTTATTTGCTTTTTTATTTTTATTTGGAATGAATATAGTAAGAAGAAAAATAAAAATGGTATTAAAATATAATATTAAAGATTTGAGTATTATGGCAGGACTAGGATTTGTAGGAATATTTTTGTATACAGTCTTATATTATTATGGATTATCACAGTTAAGTTTTCAAATAGCATGTATATTGAATTATTTATGGCCTGTGATGATTGTATTGTTTTCTAGTCTTATATTAAAAGAAAGATTAACATGGATAAAAGTTGTAGCTATGTTATGTTCTTTTATTGGAATAGTTATATTATCAATAGGTAATGAGAGTTCTTCACAGACTCATACTGTATTAGGGATGATAAGCTGTATTGTTGCGGCGGCATGTTATGGATTGTTTTCTGTTTTAAATAAAAAATATGACTATGATCAAAATATTTCTATGATGATTTTATGGTTTGTGAGTATGATATGTTCTTTTGTATCAGGGATAATGAGTGAAACTTGGGTGATGTTAAATGGTATGCAGTGGTTATCTTTGATATGGTTAGGTGTTTTTGTGAATGCAATTGCATATTTACTTTGGGCAATTGCTTTAAGTCATAGTGATAATACGGCTAAAATAGCTAATATGGCTTTTTTAACGCCATTTTTATCTTTGTTAGTATCTGTGGTGTTATTGAATGAAATGATTGAATTTAAAGCTATTGTTGCACTTATATTTATTGTTGGAGGTATTGTTATTCAAAATATATTAAGTCAATCATAAGTGTCAATGAGTAAAACAGTAAATAACGTTTAAAAAAGTCACAATGTGACTTTTTTCTTTTATCTAAATATACATATATTTGTCATATATTCATATGATGTAAAGAGGTGAAATCGTGTTAAAAAAATTATTATTATGTTTATGTATACTTATGTTATGTATCACTCCTGTATCTGCAACCGAACTTAATTTAGCGCCTAATGCTAAGGCATCTATATTAATAGATGCATCATCTAATAAGGTTTTATATGCAAAAAATGAGCAAGATAAGCTATATCCTGCAAGTACAACAAAGATTATGACAATGATATTATTGTTTGAAGCAGTAAATAATGGACAATTAAAATGGGATGATAAGCTGACATGTAGTGAACATGCTTCTAGTATGGGAGGAAGTCAGGTTTATTTAGAGACTGGTGAAGTCATGAGTTTAAGTGATCTTTTTAAGTCTATTGCGATTGCTTCTGCTAATGATGCCTGTGTTGTTGTGGGGGAAAGAATTGGGGGAACCCATGAAGCATTTGTAGATATGATGAATGAAAAGGCTAAGCAATTAAAATTGCTGAATACACATTTTGAAAATGCGACAGGATTACATGATGAGAATCATTATACTTGTGCTTATGATCTTTCTATGATGGCTTCTTATCTGATTGAGATAGGGGGAGATAAGCTGTTAGAAACAACATCTTTGTATGATAGTTATATTCGAGAAGGGACAAAGAAATTCTGGTTAGTGAATACGAATAAACTGCTTAAGTCATATCAGGGGGCAGATGGTTTAAAAACTGGATATACTAAGGAAGCAGGGTATTGTATGGTTGCGACTGCTAAAAAGGATGGATTAAGGCTTATTGGTGTGGTTTTAAAAGAAAAAGAACCAAAAGTGAGAAATAGTGAATTGATTCAATTATTGGATTATGGTTTTTCATTATTTGAAACACATATATTATTTACGAAAAACGATATAATAGAGACTATTTCTATAAAGAATGCGAAGAATAAGAAAACCAATATAGTGAGTACTAAAGATGTAACTTATATAAAAAAGAAAACAGAAGATATTGATATCAGTTATACATTAGAGTATGAACATCTGATTGCTCCTATTAAAAAAGGAGAAAAAGTAGGGACACTGATATTAAAAAATGATAATAAAATAATAGATAAATATGATCTTAGTGTTGATGAAGATGTAGAGGCAAAAACATGGATGGAAGTAGTATATTCTTATATAGAGATGCTTGTATAAAAGAGACAAATGTCTCTTTTTTTCTTTGTTTGTCTATAATGTTCTAGTTTTGTCGAATGCCTATATTTTTGTATTTATATCGATTATGATATGTGCCAGGAGGGATAGATATGAATAATGATATGCATATTATTAAATATAATGAGTTTATTGTAGTGAAGTTTATAGGAGATGTTGATGGAAGTAATGTAGGAATGTATAGAAAAAGATTAAATGAAGTGATTGAAGAGAGTAAAGAGGATGTTGTGTTTGATTTTTCAAAGACTTCTTTTATTGATAGTAGTGGTATTGGGTTGATATTAGGGAGATATAATCAGTTAAAGTTTGATCATAGGACTTTAATTATTGTGGGATTAAATCCTGTAGCATATAGGTTATTTGAACTTACAGGATTATTTCAGATTATACCTTATTTTGAAGATGTCAAGAGTATTAGGGAGGGTGTTATATGAATAAGATGGAAATCTCTTTTAGTGCAATATTAGAAAATGTGAGTTTTGCTAGAACTGTTGTTGGATCTTTTTTAGCACCTTTAAATCCAACAATAGATGAAATTATTGAATGGAAGACAATTGTTTCTGAAGGTGTAAGTAATGCGATTATTCATGGATATGGTTTTGATGTAGAAAAGAATGTTGTGATGAAATTAGAAATAAATGAAAGAATGATTACATTATTGATAGAAGATGAAGGGGAAGGTATAGAAGATATTGAACAGGTTATGATTCCTTTTTATACGACAAAAGCAAATGTAGAACATGCAGGGATGGGATTAACGATTATTGATACTTTATGTGACTCATTTGAGATAGAAAGTGAATTAAATAAAGGTACGAAACTTATCATAAAAAAAGAAATGAAAAATTATGGTCATATCTAAAACTTTAGATTTACTTGAAAAAGTCCGTTTAGGGGATGAACAGGCAAAAGAAGAAATAGTTAAAGATAATTTAGGTTTGGTATGGTCTATAGTGCATAGATTTAAAAATAGCTATTATGATAAAGAAGATCTTTTTCAGATAGGGTGTGTAGGACTGATGAAAGCAATTAATCATTTTGATACAAGTTATGATGTGCAGTTTTCTACATATGCTGTACCTATTATTATGGGAGAAATAAAGAGATATTTTAGGGATGATGGAACAATAAAGGTATCAAGATCATTGAAAGAATTAAATATACGTATAAGTAAGGCAAAAGAAGATTTATTAAAGACGATAGATGATCCTACTATCGATGATTTAGCTGCTTATTTAAAAGAAGATAGAGAACATATAATAGAAGCTATAGATTCATCTTATTATCCTACATCTTTAAATGAACCTATCTATGAAAAAGATGGGTCAGCAATTTGTATAGAAGATAGGATTGTTGATAAGAAGAATGAATTATGGTTTGAAAAAATAGCTTTAGATTTAGAAATTGCTAAATTAGATGAAAAAGAAAAAAGGATTATGTATATGAGATATCAGTTAGATTATAACCAGGAGAAAATAGCGTCTATTTTAGGTATATCTCAAGTACAGGTTTCAAGAATAGAAAAGAAAATTATAAATAAACTAAGAAGTCGCTTAAAAAATAATGATTAATATGATATAATCTTCTACGGTGATAAAAATGGAAGAAAAAGAGTTAGAAGTATTAGAAGAAGTCATTGAAGAAAATGAAGTTATAAATGAAAAAAAGAATAGTCTATTAGAAGAATTGTTAGATTATGTTAAAGTAATTGTAATAACAGTTGCACTAACTTTAGCATTCTTACAATTTGTACAGATTTCTAGAGTTGTGGGAGACTCTATGTTACCTAACTATCAGGATGGTAATATTGTTTTAGTAGATAAGTTTTTTTATAAATTACAGGAAGCCAATGTTAATGATATTGTTGTTGTGAAATATAATCATGGTGGAGTAGAAGAACAGATTATTAAAAGAGTTATTGCGATAGAGGGTGATCATATTGAAATGAGAGATAATAGACTTTATCGTAATAATGAATTGATTGATGAATATTATATTAAGGAAGCAATGGTTTTTGAAGAGAATTTCTCATATGATATTCCTGAAGGAAAAGTATTTGTATTAGGTGATAATAGAAATATTAGTTTAGATTCTAGGGAATTGGGATATTTTGATTTTGAAGATGATATTGTTGGTAAAGTATTTTTTAGGGTCTTAAAATAAGACCCTTTTTGGTTATTTTAGTAGTCATAGACGGTTTTTTTTGGTAAAATGATGATACTTTAAGTAAAGGAGGATATTTTATGGCATATAAATTTACTATTACTAGAGGGAATGCTATTTTAAACTTTTCAGAAGAATATTGCCAAAGTCGCTGTCAGTTAATTGAAAGTGAATCTTTTGCAAAAGTTTTAAGAACATATATAAAAGACATAAAAAGAAAAGATACAACTATTTATAATTATTTAAATAATGTGACAAGTGATGATATTGATAAAGTATCTGATCTTAGAGCTATTGCTAAATTATTATTAGTTATGAAATATAATGAAATATGTGCAATCAGACCACAATTTGAACCATATTTTAAAGATACTGATTTATTTATTGCTTTAGTAGAAGATGTTTATTTATTCTGGAGACGTCTTCAAAGATATGCAGTTGTATTCAATGATCAAAAACGTTATGGATATCAGAACGTATTATTTACTGATGCACAAAATAAATTTGAAGAATTAATTTTAGAAGTATATCGTTCTATTCAAAAATCATTAGGTAAAAAAGATAAAGTCTTCAGACAAATTACTGCAGGTGTTAATGCAGGTTTACGTGTAACTAACATGAGACCATTTTTACCTTATGAATATCGCTGTTTAGATGATATTCCTTTTATTGAAAGTGTTGTTATTCATCCACCATTTATTGCTTATTCAAAACGTAATACAAGAAATGGTGTATTCCCAGAAACAAAAGTTAATCCTATTGAAGATAAGAAATTTGATTCAGATAGCTGGTTCTGTTATCCGGCAAAAGTAGGAGACTTATTATGCTTTATTTATTTTAATAAAAAATTTATGGCTCAGGGAGTTGCTTTATGTAACTTATTTGCTTTAGCAGATGATAGTGAATATAGAAATAGAAAACCAGACATGATTTATGTTTATGGATATGAAGATGGAAAGAAAAATCAGGCATTTTATCAGGATGATGAAAATGATATGATGGTTGCATTCTTATCAGCAGATGATGAATTTGACTATTTTGGTTATATGAAAAAAATGGTTCTAACATTACACAATGTTAGAAAGTTAAATACAAGACAATTACCTATTCATGGTGCAATGTTACAAATGAGTTTACGTAATGGTGATGTAAAAAATATTGTTGTTATGGGAGATAGCGGTGCTGGTAAATCTGAAACGATTGAACAGATTAAAGCAATTGGGGCAGCTTATATTACTGATGTAAAAGTTGTTTATGATGATATGGGAGTATTATCTCTTGATGAAGCAGGACAAGTAAGAACATCAGGGACAGAAATTGGTGCATTTGTACGATTAGATGATTTAGATGCAGGATATAGTTTTAAAGAATTAGATAGATCTGTATTTATGAATCCAGATAAGACAAATGCAAGAGTTGTTATTCCTATTACTGAATATAAAGATGTTATTAGAAAATATCCTATCGATATGTTCTTATATGCAAATAACTATGATAATGATGGACAATCATTAGAATTCTTTAATGATATTGATGAAGCATTGGATACTTTTAGATCAGGTTATAGAATGGCTAAAGGAACAACAACTGAAAATGGGTTAGTTGGAACATATTTTGCTAATCCTTTTGGTCCTGTACAAAGACAGCAGCAGACTGAACCTATCTTAAGAGATTATTTTAATAGAATGTCTCATCAAGGTGTATTAATTGGACAATTACGTACACGTTTAGGGATTAAAGGGATGGAACATGATGGTCCTAAAGAAGCAGCAAAAGCTGTTATGAAATTTATTACAGGTGATGAAGTCTTAATGGATTTCTTACCAGATATAGACTAAGAAATAAAGAGTTTGAAGTAACACTTCAAACTCTTTTTTTGGTTATTTCATAAAATTTTTTGTTGTTTTTAGAAATATATAAAAAATTAAAAAAATTTATCATTTTTGAGTTTTTTTATTTGACAAATAAAATATTAAGGAGTATTTTGTATGCAAGAATACAAGGAGAGGAGGAATAAGATGAAAAAGTCGATAATCTTATTGTTGTCATTGCTTATAGGAATATGTATTTTAAACAAAAATGTATTTGCCTATACACCACAGGATATTGGTTATGAAGATGGATTTTATTATGCAACAGAAGTGCATGAATTAACATCTGAACCAGTCAAGTTTCCAGTCTATTGCTTAAATAATGAACTAGCCTGGCCAAATGAAAGAGCAATTCATTATGATCGTTTTTATGAAGCGTTAGATGATGAAACAAAGAAGATTTTAAGGACATTGCTTTATATTGGTTATCCGTATAATGGAGAATCACTATATAAAATAGGTGATGGAGGTTCTATTGATAAAGAATTCTTTGATAGCATATTGGCGAATGTACCTGCTATTGTAAGTGAATTCGATAAAGATATTACAAAATATCCTATTACATCTGATAATGCTTATAGTGAACCTGTTTTTTCAATTGTCACGAATTTTATGTCAAATGTATTTAGTGAATCAATCAATGGAAATCCTGTTGCTAAAGCAATAGAAAGCACAGCTTTTTATAAAGCAATCATGTGCGTTAACTATGAAGAACCTTGGGCAGCATTTGAAGCATGGTTTGCAAGTGGAACAGTTGTAAATGAACATACAGCTTATCTTCAGACACAATATGCAGTATGGCATTTGATGAATCAAAGAGGATTTGCTTATAATAGTATGGAAGTATTAGAAGCCGATTCGTTAGCAGAGAAATTATATAATTATGCAATCGAAAATGTAAATGAGTATGAATATGATTTACCTGAATATATTGATACAGATGTCAATCAGTTTGTTTTTAATGAAAACTTAGATGGGCTTTATTATTCAGAGCCTATCACAATTTCCCCAGTCAATGGGTATCTTGTTCCTTATGAATTAATTTTACCAGAAGGAATGAGTGTATTAAATGGTGGAAATACAGTTTATGCCTCAGTTCCATTTACTTTAGTATCTGACAAAGATCCTAAAGTAAGTCAGATTAAAATAAAAGCATTATTTGATAAACCAAGTGATGTTTATGCATATAGTCCTAAAGATGGACAAGTGAACCCAACAAATCAAAAAGAATATCAGAATATGGGTGGTTTGTATATTTTAGAGAGAATGATTGAAAAAACTTTAGATTATACAACACAATATATTCCTCCTTTTGGAGATTTAACAATGAGTAAAAAGGTGATTAATTATCCATCATGGTTAGATCAAAGTCAAAAAGGAAATATAGAATTTACTTTTGATATTGAGATTATAGAAGGTTCTATAGAAGATGGAACATATGGTGATCTTGTATTTAATAATGGAAAAGCAACAGTTATATTAAAAGATGGACAATCATTAAAAGGGAAAGATCTTCCATCTGATACGGTATATAAGATTGTTGAAAGAGAATCATTATTATATCCATCACAAAGTCAAACTATAAAAATAGAAAAAACTAAAAATATTGATGTTTTATTTGAAAATAGTCTTAATGAAGCATTACCTTATGGTGAAATGACTATTAAAAAATCTGTAGTCAATAAAGATGATGTGACTCAAACTTCATTTGAATTTGTATTAGAAATAACAGATATTAAGGAAGAATATAGAGATTATCCAATTCTTATTTCTGGTAATGAAAATAAATGGGTTTATAGTAATGAAAATGGAGTCATCAAAGAAGTCATTGAATTAAAAGATGAAGAAACAGTGACTATTTTAGGATTACCAAAATCAAGTCAATATACACTATATGAACAGTTTGATTCACAAAATAAAGCTGTTTATAAAGTCAGTGTAAAAGAAAATAATAGACTTATCAAAGAGAATATTTTACAAAGCGAAGATCATAGTATTAAAAATACTGTAAATGAAAATGATAAGTATGATTATATTTTTGAAAATGAAAGAGTGATGGCTGATTTAACTATTAAAAAGATAGTTAAAGGTGGGGCATCATCGTTAGATAAACAATTTATGTTTACTGTGACTTTAGATGAAAAGTTAAATGGAGTCTATGGAGATATGAATTTTATTGATGGTGTTGCAACTGTTTATTTAGCACATGGTCAAAGTGCAAGTGCAATTTCACTTCCTGTGAATGTAAAATATACAGTAAGTGAAGATCCAGAAGAATATAGAGTTAAAGTAAAGAGTGATAAAGATGCAGATTGGAAAAATCAGAGTTCGATTGAAGGAATATTGGATGAAGATTCTTTAATTGAATTTGAAAACAGCAAGGAGTTTGTTGTTCCTACAGGAATTGATAATGATTTGAAACCATATGTTGTATTATTGCTTATTGGTTTGATTGTTATACCTGTAAAAATTAGAAAAAGGATAAAGCATGCCAAGTAGTGAATACAGACAATGTTTAAAAACATGTCTATATTTTGTATTAAAGTTATTCTTATTTGTTGCATCTTTGTATATCATCTTTACTTATGTGTTTGGTATTTCTTTTGTTCAAGGAGAAGCAATGTATCCTAGAATGAGAGATGGAGATTTAGCTGTTTATTACAAAATTGATAAAGAGTTTGAAATTGGGGATGTTGTTGTTTATTCATATAAGGGAACAAATAGATACGCAAGAGTTGTTGCTAGAGAAGGTGACGTGATTGATTTGTCCGAATATGGGGAATTAATGATTAACGGCAATATTGCTCAGGAAGAAATTTTTTATCCTACTCATCCAACTTCTGGTAAAATATCATATCCATATACTGTTAAGGAGGATAGTTATTTTCTGTTATGTGATTTTAGAACTCAAAGTAGTGATAGCAGAGATCTTGGATGTTTGAATAAAGAAGAAATTGTTGGAAAAGTGATTACAATTTTAAGAAGAAGAGGAATCTAGGAGGAAAAGATTATGAAAAAATTATTAAGTGTTTTATTTAGTTTTGCTTTAGCAATGTGTTCTTTTACTGATATTAAAGCACAAACAGGAGTAGGAGCATTACCATTAGAAAAAACAGTTGAATTAAATGGAACTGTAGCACCAAGTGAAGAATTTGTTTTTGAAATGGTACCTGCAGCAGTTGAAGAGGGAGTAACTGCAGATTATTTAGATGTTAAAACAGGTATTGATTTAGGGGAAAATAAAACAGTTAAAGTTGTTTATAGTGCAGCTGATACAGAGTTAGTTAAAACAGCATCTTTTGATTTAACAGGTTTAACTTTTGATAAAGTTGCAGCCATTTATCGTTATAAAGTTAAAGAAGTTGCTGGTTCTTCAAATGCATTA
This sequence comes from Coprobacillaceae bacterium, assembly GCA_045614925.1. GTDB lineage: Bacteria > Bacillota_I > Bacilli_A > Erysipelotrichales > Coprobacillaceae > JAZLDV01. The sequence goes on from JAZLDV010000088.1 coordinate 16,631, forward strand.
ACATATGATGCAGCAGAATTTACTGTTGATTTATATGTAGATAATGAAGGAAATGTTGCAAATGTTGTAGCAAGAAATGCTGAATCAGAAAAAGCAGAAATTAAATTTAAAAATGTTTATACAACATATGGATTAGAAGTTTCTAAAACTGTAGCAGGTGCATATGGTGATAAAAATAAAGATTTTAATTTTGTATTAAATGTGGAAGCATCTTCAACATTAGTTGATGATACTGTATTGAAAGCATCAAAAACATTAAAAGATGGTTCTAAAGAAGTTGTAGATATTACAGTAGGGAAAGATAATAGCTTTACTTTAAAAGATGGTGAATCTTTAGTTGTAAATGATTTACCAGATGGAACTAAATATACAGTTAGTGAAACTGATGCCAATAAATCTGGATATAATACAGTAGTTAATGACAGTGATAATGGTGTTATGGATAAAGATGCAACTGTAGAATTTACAAATACTAAAGAAGCAATTGTTTCTACTGGGGTTATGTTAGATAGTGCACCATATATTTTAGCATTCTCTATGGGTGTTGCTGTAATGATCTTACTTGTAGCTAAGAGAAAACGTAATGAAGCTTAATGAGAGCTTAATAACAAAGATAACGAAAACTGTAAAAGGTTTAGATAGAATTTTAGATACAGTCATTATCTTTGTAGTTGTTATAGCGATGCTTTATGGTGGATACGGGCTTTACGATACATATACAATTTACAATCAGGCGTCAAATAATCAGGATATATTAAAATATAAACCTGACTTTGTGAATAATGAGAATACTCATGAATTATCTGATTTAAATGAAGATATCTGTGCATGGCTAACAATTGATGATACACATATTGATTATCCTGTTGTACAAGGAGAAGATAATGCTGAATATTTGAATAAAGATGTGGAAGGAAATTATTCTTTAACTGGAAGTTTATTTCTAGATTATAGAAATCAGAATAATTTTAAAGATTTTTATTCGTTAATTTATGGTCATAGTTTAGAAGGAAATTATATGTTTGGAATTATTTCTAAGTATTTAAATAAAGACTTCTTTAATGATCATTTAACTGGAACAATCAGTATCAATAATCAGCAATATGATTTAGAAATATTTGCATGTGTATTCGGTGATGCATATGATGATATGATTTATAATCCTCATATTTATATAGGCAATGAAAATGCAAAATTATTAAAATACATAAAAGACAATGCGCGTGTCTATAGGGATATAGAAGTTAATGGAAAAGATCGTATTATTGGGATGTCAACATGTTATGATATGACGACAAATGGTCGAGTGATTGTTTTCGCAAAAATAAATGATTAATGAAAAATCTGTGTGGTTGAGTTTGTCACTCAATTACACAGATTTATTTTTCTTCAAGTATCTTTTGATAATGGTCATAGTCTTCTTTTGTTATTTCTAAAAATTTTAATGCTTCATCAAATGACATATTCATTTTATTTATAAGTTTTGAAACTGTTTCAAGCTTCTCTATTGCTTCTCTTCTTGCTTCTCCTCTTGCTTCTCCTCTAGCCTCACCAATTGCCTCACCAATCTTAATTCCGTCCGCTTTGATATTATCCCATATTTTTGACATAATAAACTCCTTTAAACCAATGCTTGTTTAGTTATTGTCTTCAAGTAGCTTTTGATAACGGTCATAGTCTTCTTTTGTTATTTCTAAAAATTCTAATGCTTCATCAAATGACATATTCATTTTATTTATAAGTTTTGAAACTGTTTCAAGCTTCTCTATTGCTTCTCCTCTTGCTTCTCCTTTAGCTTCTCCTCTAGCCTCACCAATTGCTTCACCAATCTTAATTCCATCCGCTTTGATATTATCCCATATTTCACACATCTGTTTTACACCTCCTTTAGTTTCTTTAAAATATCTGACTCTTTCCTTTAAAACCTCATTATGCATTTCATCAGGATTTGTACATTTTAAATCATGAACTAATCTTCCAATCTTATCATTATGATTATAGTCTCCATTTACTAACATAATCAAAGATTCATCATCAAAATCCTTGCTTAATTCTTCAATCTTTCTTTTAACTGTATATACTGGAAGTCCTTTATCAAACGGATCAAAACCACATATCTCTACAATTATAGTATGAGGAAGCTTTTTATAAGGCTGCCCACTTCTAAGAATATTAACATCAATTTCACTTGCATACATCCTGATTCTTTTCGCTAAAGCATTAGATTCATGATTTTCTAGTTCAATGTCTATATGTTTTTTATCACTTATAATCATGATATCAAGCATAACAGATTTCTCACTAATATTTTTTATATCATATTGAGTTTCAAAGTGTATAATGTCTTCATCTTCATCTATGATGTCTAATGCTTTTGCTAGTTCTAAAACGCAATTCTTATCTTTAAAGACGATTCTTGCAAAATCATCATCAAAAAGCTTAAGATTTTTTAATTCTTTAAGATAAGTATGATTCATATCATCAGTCCTTTCTATATAAATTTTTATAGTAAAAGTTTTTGATATTTTGGACTTTTGATATGTATTTATAGTCTAACATATAACTTATAACAATTTGTCTCAAATTTGTCTCAAAATAAAAAGGTACTCGCATAAGTATGCGAATACCATCATATTAATAAATTCCTTGAGACATCATTGCTAATACAACTTTTTCAAATCCAGCAATGTTTGCTCCTTTAATTAAATCATAACCTAAGCCATAACGTGCTGAAGCATCAACAGCAGCTTTATGAATATTTTTCATAATCATTTTTAATTTTTCATCTACTTCTTCTTTACTCCAGCTATATCTCATAGAGTTTTGAGACATTTCTAAAGCACTTACTGCAACACCGCCAGCATTAGCAGCTTTAGCAGGACCAACAATACCTCCATTATTAACAAAATAATGAACACCAGCAGCAGTTGTAGGCATGTTAGCACCTTCAATAATATATTTCACACCATTTTCAATCATGATTTTTGCTTCTTCTTCGCCAATTTCATTTTGAGTTGCACATGGGAATGCCATATCTACTTTTAATCCCCATGGTTTTTGATTAGGAACAAACTCACAATTAAATTTTTCTGCGTAATCTTTTAATTTAACATCATTACATGTTCTGATTTTAACTAAGAAATCAATTTTTTCATCTGTTGTAATTCCTTCAGGATCATAAACATATCCATCTCTACCAGAAATAGATACAACTTTTGCTCCATATTCTCTTGCTTTTAAACAAACACCCCAAGCTACATTTCCATAACCACTACATGCAATTGTTTTTCCTTCATAAGAATCGTTACAGTGATCTAAGATTTCTTTTCCAAAATAAACAGCTCCAAAACCAGTTGCCTCAGGTCTGATTAAAGAACCTCCATAAGGTAATGGTTTACCAGTTAAGACACCATTTTCATAAGCACCTCTGATACGTTTATAATGACCAAATAAATAACCGATTTCTCTTGCTCCTACACCAATATCTCCAGCAGGTACGTCTACGTTAGGACCAATATGTCTATATAATTCTAACATAAATGATTCACAGAAATTTCTAATTTCATTATCAGACTTTCCTTGTGGATTAAAGTCTGATCCACCTTTACCTCCCCCAATAGGTAATGATGTTAAAGAATTTTTAAAAATCTGTTCAAACCCTAAGAATTTAATAGTTCCTAAATTAACAGAAGGATGGAATCTTAATCCTCCTTTATAAGGACCAATAGCACTATTGAATTGTACTCTATATCCTCTATTTACATGAACTTTTCCACTATCATCTACCCAAGGAACCTTAAACATAATTGTTCTTTCAGGCTCTACTAATCTTTCTAAAATAGCATATTGCTCATATTCTGGATGAGCATCAATAACAGGTTTTAAACTCTCAAATACTTCTTCTACAGCTTGAATAAATTCAACCTGCTCAGCATTTTTGCTTTTCACTTCTTCTAAAACGCGATTTACATAACTCATTTTAGTATCCCCCTTTTAAATAATATAGATAATTATATATCTAACAAAATAAAAAATAAAATAATAAAAAATTATGTTAATATAGTATTGGTGATGAAAATGAAGAAAAAAATGAATGAATTAAGAATGACTATTGTCAATACAATCTTGCTGTTATCTTTTTTAGGATATGCATTGATGCAATTATCCTTAAATAATAAGATAGGGATGATTGGCGGACTATGTATGACATTTATTGCTTTTATATTACTAGCAGCTAGATATAAACATGTAATATATGAGGATATGATGATTATTTATGAATGGAAAGTTGCTGCTATGCTTCCTTCATTAGTTATGTATAGTGATATAGTAAAAGTTGAACAGAAATCTAAATTTCATGTTGTAATTGAACATAAATATAAAAGTCATGTTTATGTTTTTAATGCAAAGAAATTTATTGATACATATGAATCTATGAAAAAATAATTTATTGTGTTTAATCTTGTTATTTAAATCCATACTTTTATTGGAGGTAGAAATATGGACTTTAAAAATAGTGAAACAAGATTGAATTTAATGAAGGCTTTTGCAGGTGAATCACAGGCAAGAAATAGATATACTTTTGCAGCAAGTAATGCTAAAAAACAAGGATATTATATGTTAGAGAAAGTATTTTTATTTACTGCAGATCAAGAAAGAGCACATGGTGAAGTTTTCTATAATCATTTAAAAGAATTATCAGGTTTAAATTTAACTGTTGAAGGAACTTATCCTATAGATATTGATAAGGATATTGCATCTTTATTACAGTCTTCTGCACATAATGAATATGAAGAATATGAAACTGTATATCCAGAATTTGCTAAGATTGCAAGAAAAGAAGGATTTGAAAAAGTTGCGATTGATTTTGAACATATCGCAGGAATTGAAAAAGTTCACGGAGATCGTTTTAAAAGCCTATTAGTTAAAATGGAAAGTAATGCTTTATATAAAGAAACAAAAACAGAAAACTGGATGTGTCTGAATTGTGGATTTATTTATGAAGGTGTTGAAGTTCCCCATATGTGTCCTGTCTGTTCATATGAACAAGGATATTTTATTCGCTTAGGTTATGCACCTTATACGAAAATGTAACTTATGCTTATGCATAAGTTTTTCTTTTTTTTGATTGAGTATTTTGTTATAATGCGTAAAGGGGTGTGATGTTATGAGTTATGAAGTTGTATTAGATGAGTTTCAAGGACCTTTAGATCTTTTATTACATCTTATTAAAGAAAAAGAAATGGATTTAGAGACATTAGAAGTTTCATTGATTACTGATCAGTATTTAGCTTATATAAATAAAATGGATGCAAGTCAGTTAGAAAAAATGTCTGAATATTTAGTTATGGCAGCATCTTTAATTGAAATGAAAAGTAAATTATTATTGCCTAATGAAAAAATCACTATAGAAGATGAATATGAAGAAGATCCTAGAGAACAGTTAATCAAACGATTAATTGAATATAAAAAATATAAAGACGTTCTTGATGATATGAGAGAATGTTATGAACATAGACAAACATTACATACGAAAGCTCCTGCTAATATGGATGATTATATTGTTGATACAACTGAATTAATTCCTGATAATTTAGAAGTTTATGACTTAATTCGTGCAATGCAGAAAATGTTTCAAAGAAAAGCATTATCTGCACCATTAGAATCTAAAGTTGCACGTGTAGAGATTTCTATAGATGATCGTAGTGAAGAAATTAAAAGATTTTTTAAATTACATAAAGGACAAAGAATTTTATTTGAAGATTTATTTGAAGAACCAACAAAAATATTCTTTGTAGTAACTTTTTTAGCGATATTAGATCTTGTTAATAAAGATGTTTTAGTTATTGAACAAGATGGTAATTTTGAAGATATTTATTTAAAGGAGAAAGAAAGTGGAGCATAATGAAATATTAAGTGTTATTGAAGGTATGCTTTTTTTAGCCGGAGATAATGGTTTAACTGTTAAACAAGTGAGTGCAGTTTTACAATTAAATAAAAAAGAAGCAGTTTCTTATTTAGATGAATTAAGTGATATTATTAATAATAGAGAAGTAAAAGGGTTTGAATTAACTAACTTTGGAGGAGTTTATAAGTTTATTACTTTATCTAAGCATCATGAATTCTATGAAAGAATGATTGAACAAAGTGAAAATACTTTATCTAATGCTGCATTAGAAACTCTAGCTATTATTGCTTATAATCAGCCAGTAACTCGTGTAAGAATTGAAGAAATCAGAGGAGTAGGGTGTGATGCGATGATTAGAAAATTAATCGCAAAAGCATTAATTAAAGAAGTAGGAAGAGAAGATACACCAGGTAAACCTATTTTATATGGTGTAACTGATGAATTTATGGATGCATTTTCTTTAACTTCTTTAGATGAGTTACCAGAATTAAAAGAAATGAAGTCTGATTTTGATTCAGATGATTTATTTAATACAAAATATAGAGAAGACGTTGAATAGTCTTCTTTTTTTCTTGTGTTTTATTTCACATATATGTATAATGAAGTTTGTGAAATAATTATTAAGGAGAAAAACAAAATGGCAAACAGATTTATTTTAAATGAAACAAGTTATCATGGAAGTGGAGCAATCTTATCTATTCCTGCTGAAGCAAAAGCAAGAGGATATAATAAAGCTTTAGTATGTTCAGATCCAGATTTAATTAAATTTGGTTTAACAAAAAAAGTAACAGATTTATTAGATGAAGCAGGATTAGCATATGAAATCTTCTCTGATATTAAACCTAACCCTACAATTGAAAATGTTCAAGCTGGTGTAGAAGCTTTACATAATGCAAATGCTGATTATATTATTGCAATTGGTGGTGGATCATCAATGGATACTGCAAAAGCAGTAGGGATTATTGATACAAATCCAGAATTTGCAGATGTAAGAAGTTTAGAAGGTGTTGCAGATACTAAAAATCCATGTACACCAATCTTTGCAGTACCAACAACTGCTGGAACTGCTGCAGAAGTCACAATTAACTATGTTATTACAGATGTTCAAAATGATAGAAAAATGGTATGTGTAGATCCTCATGATTTACCAGTTGTTGCATTCGTAGATCCAGATATGATGGAAACAATGCCTGCTGGTTTAACTGCAGCAACAGGTATGGATGCATTAACACATGCAATTGAAGGATATATTACTAAAGGTGCTTGGGAATTAAGTGATATGTTCCATATTAAAGCAATTGAATTAATTGCTAAACATTTAAGAGGGGCTGTAGAAAATACTAAAGAAGGTAGAGAAGGAATGGCTTTAGGTCAATATATCGCTGGTATGGGATTCTCTAACGTTGGTTTAGGTATCGTTCACTCTATGGCTCACCCATTAGGAGCATTATATGATACACCTCATGGTATTGCTAATGCTATTATTTTACCAACAGTTATGGAATATAATGCACCATTTACTGGTGATAAATATAAAGCAATTGCAAGGGCTATGGGAGTTAATGTTCATGGAATGGATATTGAAGCATGTAGAGTTGCAGCAATTGAAGCAGTAAAACAATTATCATTAGATGTAGGAATTCCTGCTGATTTAAAAGATATTGTAAAAGAAGAAGACTTAGACTTCTTATCTGAATCAGCATTTGCTGATGCTTGCAGACCAGGAAATCCAAGAGATACAAGTGTAGAAGAAATCAAAGCATTATATCAATCATTATTATAATAAGACAAAATAAAAACTGTAGATGTTAAATTATTTAACATTCTACAGTTTTTTTAATGACAATGTTTTTCATTACATTGACAGTTTTCATTTGAGTGGTCATGACTGCAGTCGCATTGTTCATCATGATGATGACATCCACCACCACATCCGCAGTGTCCTTTACGTTTAGCCATAAATTCACTGAATGCTTTTTGCACATAGTCAATATCTTCCTTAGTTTCGATATTCACTAATTCATTTTCACCAGCAAGTTTGTATGCACCAATCATTGGTCTAGGAGTATTGATTTCAATAAAGAAACAGAATTCTTCATTTGTATTTTCGTTTAATGAAGAAAATAAGAATCTGAATTGTTTTTCTAAACCATCTTCATCTGTAATAGTTATAATTTTATTTTCCATGTTATGTCTCCTTTTATAATGATATAAGGGTATCACTTTTTATTATGAGGTGCAACTAAAAATAATAATATATTTTGTGAAGTAATATTGAAATATTGAGTGTATATATAAGTAGGGAACCTTATTTCTCAATAAAATTATAAATCATTTGTATAAATAACTCCTTTTGTTTTTGATCCATTTTTTCAGGGTGCCATTGCAATGCTAAAACAAGATTGTTTTCTATTCCCTCAATTACACCATCCTGACTTATTGCATTGACTTTGAATAATGGTGATACCTTTTTTACACATTGATGGTGAAAAGAATTGACATAAGTCATTTCATCATAATACTTAGATAAAATAGTGCTGTTGCTAATTTTAACTTGATGTATCTTTGACATGTGATGTTCTATATGAGGAGTAAGAGTCCCTTTGAAATAAACATTAATAACCTGTATTCCTCTGCATATTCCAATGATTTTTTTATGTGCTTTATAGAATGCATGAATAAGACTAAAATCATAATTTTCTACAAGAGGATCTTCTATATTGATAGTAGGATGCATTGGTGAGTTATAATAAATTGGATTGACATCATCACCACCAGTAATAAGTAAAGCATCACAAAGAGAAACAATATCTTCTATAGGAGTATAAGGACATACGGGTATAATTAAAAAATATGGGGATAATAAATTGATATAAGATTGATAGATATGATAAGACATATCTTTTTTTCTAAGTGTTATAGCTATTTTTAACATATTTTCCCTTTCTTTATTGATAAATTTAAAAAAAAGATTATACTAAGTATATGTTGATAGAAAGAAGATTTGACAACTATTTTATTTTATATTAAGATATATTGAAAATTTATTTTTTAAGGAGATGATTTATTTTGGACCCGAGTCAGAATTATGTAGTTGAATTTATCATATTAGGAGCTTGTTTTGCTTTATCAGCGTTTTTTTCTTGTTCAGAAACAGCATTGTTATCTGTCAATAAGATACGTATTCGTACATTAGCAGAAGAAGGAAATAAAAAAGCAAAAACAGTAGAGCGCTTAATAAATGACACGGATTCATTATTAAGTACAATTCTTGTAGGAAACAACTTAGTGAATATCGGTGCTTCTTCTTTATCGACTGTTTTAGCAGTTGATTTATTAGGAAGTGCTGGAGCTGGGATTGCGACTGGAATTGTTACATTTATTATATTGATTTTTGGTGAGATTACACCAAAATCACTAGCTGCAAAATATCCTGAAACATTTAGTATGGCTGTTGCTTCTATAATTAGAGTGCTTGTTGTTATTTTAACGCCAGTTGTATTTTTATTGAATATTATTACAGGGTTAATTGTAAAATTATTTGGTGGAAGTAATAGTGTGAGTCCTACTTTAACAGAAGAAGAGTTAAAAACATATGTTAATGTGTCTCATGAGGAAGGTATTATTGAAGAAGAAGAAAAAGATATGATTCATAATGTATTTGAATTCAGTGAAACTGAAATCAGAGAAATTATGACACCACGTATTCATGTAGTCAGTATTCCTTCAGATGCAACATATCAGGAATTTGTAGATATTTATCAGGAAGCTAAATTTTCACGATTATTAGTTCATAATCATGAAGATAATGATGATATTTTAGGTGTATTATATGTAAAAGATTTAGTTCTAGCATCTATTGATAGAGAGAATTTTAATATAACAGATTATGTAAGAGAAGCATTTGTATGTTATGAATTTAAATTAATATCTGATGTATTTGAAAATATGCGTAAAGAGCATGTTTCTATGGCCATTGTATTAGATGAATATGGTGTTATGAGTGGAATTGTGACTTTAGAAGATATCATTGAAGAAATCGTAGGAGATATTGATGACGAATATGATGAAGAAGAAGACACAGTTGTAAGAATTAATGATGGTATTTATCTTTTAGATGGAAGTATGAATATAGATGAAGTGAACGAAGAATGTGGAACACATTTTAGTAGTGAAGACTTTGAATCTATTGGAGGTTTAGTTTTAGGTGCATGTGATGGTGTACCTGAAGAAAATGAAACTTTAAAGATCGGTTCTTCTTTATTAACAATTAAAGAAATTGATAAAAATAGAATTGTTCAATTAAAGTTAGAAGTATTACCAGAATGTAAAGAAGAGGAAAAACAGGATTAGTTTTTCCTTTCTTAATTATTGTAGAAATGAAATAGGAGAGAGAATATGGATAAGAGAAATAAAACAAAAAAGTTTAACAAAAAGCCTTATAATTCAAAAAAAGCAGAAGTAGAAATTAAAAAGTTAGGTATTAATGGAGAAGGAATTGGATATATTAATAAAAAAATCTGTTTTGTTGATAATGCATTACCTTCAGAAGTTGTAGAAATTGAAATTATTGAAGAAACTCGTAAATATTATAAAGGAAAAGTTATTCGTACAATTAAAGAATCTAAATATAGAGAGGATACATTCTGTAAAGAAGACTCTACATGTTTAGGATGTGCTTTAACACGTTTAGCTTATGCTAAGCAATTAACTTTTAAAAGAGATTTATTAAAAGATGCTTTAAAGAAATATACAACATTTGATGTAGAATCTTTACCAATCAGAAGAACATATGCTTCACCTGTAAAAAAAGGATATAGAACTTCTGTTGCTTTACCTATTACTTATTTTAATGGAAAGGTATTAGCAGGTATTTATCAAAGAGAATCTAAATATTTAACATTTATGAATAAATGTCCAATGCAAAATGATTTAGTTAATCAGACTATTGTAAAAATTGAAGATGTTTTAAATAAACATGGAGTAAGAGATTATAATGATAAGATTAAAAAAGGTCTTAGATTTATGCGTTTAAGAAATGTTGATGGTAATATTCAAGTTTTATTTGTTACAGGAACTGATGGACTTAAAAAAGAAGTTGTAGAAGATTTAAAGAAAATTGAAGAAATTACTTCTATTTTCTATACTATTAATACAACACGTTATCAGGAATTTGAAGCACAAGGATATGCTAAATTATATGGAAATTCTAAAGTGGCATATAAGTTCTTTAATCAGCAATATTTATATTCTATTAAATCTGAATTCCCTGTAAATCCAGAAATGGAAAAAACAAAAATGGAAACAATCAGATCATTTGTTGATGAAGGTGAATCAGTGATTTCATTATATTGTGGTATTGGTGTAATGGAATTAGCTATGGATAATGAAATTGTTGCAGTTGATAACAAAAATTATCATATTCAGGATGCAGAAGAAAATATGAAATTCTTAAGAAAATCAAATGTTAAATTCTTATGCAAAGATATTGATGAAGCTGTTATTACACAATGTAAGAAAAAACATTTTGATACTTTAATTTTAAGACATGATGAAATGAGTCATGCTGTTAAACAAAGTATTCTTTTATCTAGAATTAATAAAGTTATTTATGTATGTGATCATCCTTCTTCTTTAGCTAAAGATTTAGAAGAATTAAAAGATACATACAATATTGAAACAATTCTACCTTTAGATATGAATCCATATTCTGCTAAAGTAGAAACAATTGTAAAATTAGTAAGAAAATAGTTTTGAACAACCCTTCTAGGGTTGTTTTTTTGTTTTAAACATAAATTTTTTATAAAGTTTTATTGAATTAACAAGTGAAAAAAAACACAAGGAAAAATCGGCATAATTTTGATTTTGTGGATATTTTGAGTGTCGAAAAAAACTTGAAAATAAACATGATAATGATATAATTATAGGAGTAATATAGAGACGGAGGGATATAATGTCAATTTTATCTGGAATTGGAAAAGTAAAATTAGATGGACAAAAAGGTTTAACAAAAGATAAACCTATTTTATCTATCGAAGCGCCAGACGTTGTTTACGTACCTTTAGTTGTAGGTGCAGCTATCGACTTTGATGTCCATGTTGCTGAAGGAGATCATGTTAGTGTAGGAACTAAACTTGCAACTCGTAAAAGTATGTATGTTCCTTTATATTCACCAGTATCTGGTGTTGTTAAAGGGATTGAAAAACGTATGCATGCTTCAAAAAGATTGCAACAGCATATCGTGATTGAAAATGATCACAAATATGAAAGTGTAAAAGCAATTGATATCAAAAATCCTGATTCAATGACTCAGGAAGAAGTGTTTAATGCTATTAAAGAATTAGGTTTAATGGGGTTAGGTGGATCTGGATTCCCTACATACATTAAATATTCTAATCCTAATGGTATTGAAACAATTTTAATCAATGGTGTTGAATGTGAACCATTTATCACTAGCGATCATGTAACTATGAAAAGAGAAGCAAAATCATTATTTGACGGTGTATCATTCTTAATGAAAGCAGCAAATGCAAAAAATGCAATTATTGCAATTAAAGAACATAAACCTGATTTAATGGAAATTTTAGTAGAAGAAGCGAAAAACTATGCAGATATTAAACCTGTAGAAGTACCTGATCGTTACCCAATGGGATGGGAAAGAACTTTAGTTGAAACTGTATTCAAAAAAGGATTCGATAAATTACCATCTGAAATTGGTGTTATTGTTAACAACTCATCAACTGCTATTGCTTTATCAAAAGGAATCAGAAATGGTGAAGCTATCACTAAACGTGTAGTTACATTCTCAGGAAATGGATTAAAAGATCCTCAAAACGTAGAAGTATGCGTTGGAACACCTGTAAACTACATTGTAGAAAAAATTGGTGGATACATTGATGAAGAATGTGATGGATTTGTATTAGGTGGAGGTCCTATGATGGGACAAGCAGTAACAAATGATACATTTGTTATTACACCATATTCAAATGCAATTACTGTATTAAAGAAAGAAGTACATAACGTTTTACCATGTTTAAAATGTGGTGAATGTACTTTACATTGTCCTGCTCATTTACAACCTGTACGTATTATGCAAGGTGAAAAAGCAGCAAATGTTGAATTATTAAACAAATTAGAAACTGAACGTTGTGTTGGTTGTGGTATGTGTACTTATATCTGTCCAAGTAAGATTGAAGTGACAGATATGGTCGCTAAAGCAAAACGTAGAGTTCAATTAGCAAATCGCAGAAAGTAGAGAGGGGTAGAAATATGAAGATTACTTTACAAAGAACATCGCCAAACTATCGTCAAAAAAACTCTACTCATAAAATCATGAGAGATTTAACTATTGGATTATACGTAGTTGTGGCTTGGTCATTATTTAGCTTATATTATAATTATCAATCAAATGAACCAATGATAGCTGCAGCATTAATTTATGTTGTATCTATTGTTACTGGTGTTTTAACTGAAGCAGTATGGGGATTAATCAATAAAGTAAAACCTATTGATCAGATTAAAAACGGATTCCCATGGGTAACTGCAATTATTTTTGCATTAACATTACCAATTGGAACTCCATTATATGTAGTTGCAATCGGTTCATTCTTATCAATTTTCTTAGGAAAATTAGTATTTGGTGGTTTTGGACAAAATATCTTTAACCCTGCATTAGTAGGACGTGTTATTGTTCACTTATCATTTGCAGATAAGTTATTACCATATGTAGAATCAATGGGTGGTGGAGCAATTGATATTACAACTTCTGCTACACCAGCTGCAATGTTAGCAAGTGCTAAATGGTTAGATTTAGGTGCATTCAAATACACTTTAGCTGATTTATTCTTAGGAAATCACGGTGGTGCATTAGGAGAAACTTGTATCTGGATTATTTTAGTTGTTGGTATTGTATTAGCAATCAGAAGAGTATATGATGCTAGAATTACTGTTTCTTATTTAGGAACTGTTGGTTTATTAGCAGCAATCTTTGGATTAATGAATGGATTAAATCCATTAACTTATGCAGCAATGCATTTATGTATGGGTGGTATTGTATTTGGTGCTGTATTTATGGCAACAGATCCAGTAACTTCACCATCATCTCCTTTAGGAAAAATTATTTTTGGTATCGCTTTAGGGTTCTTAACTATGATTATTCGTCTTAAAGCTAACTATCCTGAAGGTGTATTATTCTCTATCTTAATTATGAATATGTTAACTCCATTAATTGATTCATTTGTATTAGGTAGAACAAATCAAAATACTAATAAACAAATTTTAGCAATCGTATTAAGCTTAGCATTAAGCGTTGGATGTGTTGCTGGAATTTCAGGTACATTAAATGCTGAATTAGAAGCTGAAAAATTAGCTGCAGCAGAAGCTGAAAAGAAAAAAGAAGAAGCTGCTAAAAAAGCTGAAGAAGCTGAAAAGAAAGCAATGGAAGAAGCTATCGCTAATCCAAAAATTATTGAAACTTTAAGCAATGGTTATGTATTAGAAACTCATGGATTTGGTGGAGAAAATAATCCAATGCATGTTAAAGTATTATTAGCAGATGGACAAGTAACTTCTGTTGAAGTTGTAAAACATGATGGAGAAACTGAATATTATGGACATGAATTAATTAAAGGAACTGAATTAATGAGTCCAGAAGGAAAAGCATTCTATGATAAATATTTAGCTGCTCCATTCGCATATGAAGATATTGATGGTGTTGATATTAAAACAGGATCAACAATGACAACAAAAGGAATTGTAATCGCAATCAGACAAGCGATTGAACTTTCAAAATAGGAGGAAATGAAAAATGAAGAAAACTATTTTATTAGCTTTATTCCTTGCAGTTGTTGCTGGTCTATCAGGTGCAGCATTATCATTAGTTAATAGTATTACTGCTCCTATTATTGAAGAAGCAGCAATTGCAAAAGAAAAAGAAAACTTAGTAAAAATCTATCCAGGTGGAGAATTTAAACAAGTTGAAACTGATTTAGAAAACTATCCAGGTTTAGCTAGTGTTTATGAAGCAACTGGAAATGGTTATGTATACAAATGTAGTGTACAAGGATATGGATCAACTCCAATTGTATTCTTAGTTGCATTAGATAACGATGGAACTTATAAAGGATATGAAGTGATTGATTGTAGTAGTGAAACTTCTGGATTTGGTTCTAAAGTTGCTGAAGAACCATTTATCGGTAGTGTAAAAGGTAAAAATATTGGTGACAGCATTGATATTATTTCTGGTGCAACAATTTCATCAAGTGCAGTAGTTGATGGAATTAGTGCAGCAGCAGATCATTATGCTGCTAACTTTCAATAAGGAGGGAACATAGATGAGTAAGTTAAATATCGTAACAAAAGGTTTTATTGAAGAAAACCCAATATTTGTCTTATTGTTAGGTTTATGTTCATCTCTAGCAATTACGACAACATTAACAAATGCATTAGGGATGGGAATGGCAGTAACTGCAGTTTTAATTATGAGTAACGTGATTATCTCATTATTAAGAAAAATTATTCCTAACGAAATCAGAATCCCTGTGTATATTGTAGTTATCGCAACATTAGTAAAATGTGTACAATTAATTATGAATGCATTTACTCCTGAATTATATGCTTCTTTAGGTGTATTTATTCCATTAATTGTAGTTAACTGTATTATCTTAGGTAGAGCTGAAAGCTTTGCTGGTAAAAACGGTGTTTTTGATTCTTTATTAGATGCATTAGGTATGGGGATTGGATATACTTTCGCAGTATTAGTTATTTCTTTCTTTAGACAATTAATTGGTACTGGTGGTTTATCATTATTAAATCCATTCAATGCTGAACAAGTTATTTTTGAAGTTAATTTATTTGCTGACTATGCTGTAAGCTTATTTACTCAACCTGCAGGTGCATTTATTACTTTAGGATTAATTCTTGCATTCTTCCAAGGTGCTAAAATAAGAAAAGCTAAGAAAGGAGAAGGAAAATAGTATGGGATTATTAAGTTTATTTATTGGTTTAACATTTGTTAATAACGTTGTATTAAGTAAATTCTATGCTGTTTGTCCATTATTAGGTGTATCTAAAAATCCTAAAAATGCATTAAACATGGGATATGCGGTTACATTCGTTATCTTTATTGCTTCGATTGTAACTTGGTTACTATACTATTTAGTATTAGTACCATTAAATATTACTTACTTAGACTTAATTACATTTATCTTAGTTATTGCGTCTTTAGTACAATTCGTAGAAATGTTCTTAAAGAAAATGAGTCCTGAAATTTATAAAGCAATGGGTGTTTACTTACCATTAATCACAACAAACTGTGCTGTATTAGGGGTTGCATTAGATAATATCACTGCAAAATATAACCTAATTGAAGCTATTGTTGCTGGTTTAGCTGTATCTGTAGGATTCACAATGGTTATTTATGTTTATGCAACAATCAGAGAACGTTTAGAAATCGCTAACGTTCCTGAAAGTTTCAAAGGAACTCCAATTGCATTAATTACTGCTGGAATTATGGCTTGTGCCTTAGCAGGGATTGCAGGTTTAGTGTAATATGGCTGCTGTAATATTTTTAACAATACTTATTGGGATTTATATTACAACTTATATTTTAAACAATAAAACACCTAAACCTGAAGGGTGTGAAGAGTTGGCTGAATGTAGTGCATGTCATAATTTTACATGTACTCATCATAGTGCTCATAAGAAGGAGGAAGTCGAAGATGGAAATTAGTGCTGTTATTGCATTAGTAGCGATCGGGGCTGCTCTTGGTGCTTTACTTGGTATTGCAAATATTTATTTAACTGTAGAAGAAGATAATCGTGTTGTTCAAGTCATTGAAATGCTTCCTGGTGCTAACTGTGGTGGATGTGGATACCCAGGATGTGCTGGTTTTGCAGGTGCATTAGTTGATGGAACAGCGAAAAAAGTGTCTACTTGTGCAGTATGTAATCCTCAAGTGAGAGAAGACATTGCAAAATACTTAAATGAAACACCTGGACCTGATGGAACTTGTGTAAAAGTAACTGTATAATAAAATTAAAAGTAGAGAAATAAACGTAAAGTTTGTTCTCTACTTTTTTATTAAAAGACAAAATGATGCAAAGAAATAACATTGTTATTTCTTTTTAATTGTGTTAGAATTTAGTTCGTAACCGAACTAAAAGAGGTGGGATTATGTATAAAGATCCAGTAGGATATAGAATAAAACAACTTAATCATCTGATTAAAAGAAGGTTTGAAAGACTATTTGGTAAACCAGATGATGCTACGATGATGCAAAGATGGGTAATCGGCTTTGTACATACGAGAAATGAGCAGGGAATTGATACATTTTCAAAAGATATTGAAAATGAATTATGTATTAATCGTTCATCGACTTCAGAAATGTTAAAACTAATGTGTTCAAAAAATATGATAGAAAGAGTTTCGGTTCCACATGACGCAAGATTAAAGAAAATAGTTTTAACAAAAGAATATGAAGATTTTATTAATCGTTTAAGTGATGAAATGGAAAATCTTCATAATATTCTAGTTGATGGATTAACTGAAGAAGAAATTAATACATATATAGAATTAACTGATAAAATTATAAGTAATATTAGTAATGAAGAAAGGGTGAGAAAATGTTAAAAACATTATTAGGACAAGTCAAACAATATAAAGCTGATTCTTTTAAAACAATGATTTTTGTTGTGGTAGAGGTAATTTTAGAAATTATGATTCCTTTATTAATGGCAACTATTATTGATAAGGGGATTCAGGCAAATAATATGGCGGTCGTATGGAAATATGGTGCAATTATGTTTTTAATTGCCTGTGCTACATTAACTTTAGGTTATTTAGCAGGAAAATATGCAGCGAAAGCTTCATCAGGTTTTGGTGCAAATTTAAGAGAGGCTATGTATACAAATATTCAGAGTTTTTCTTTCTCTAATATTGATAAATATAGCAGTGCTGGGCTAATTACACGTTTAACTACTGATGTTTCAAATGTACAGCAATCGTATCAGATGATTATTAGAACATGTATTCGTTCTCCGATTAATCTTATTTGTGCATTATTTATGGCTTTTCGTATTAGCAAAGATTTAAGTATGATTTTTGTAGGGTCTATTATTTTCTTAACTGTTGTATTGTTATCAATTATGAAATTTGCTATGAAGAATTTTAAACAGGCATTTAGAAAATATGATAGTTTAAATGAAAGCGTACAAGAAAATATTATTGGAATGAGAGTTGTTAAATCTTTTGTTAGAAAAGATTATGAAATTGAAAAATTAAATAAAGTAAGTGATCATATTCGTACATTATTTACTAAAGCTGAAAATGTTCTTGCATTCAATAATCCTGCAATGATGTTATCAATTAATGGATCAATCTTATTATTATCATGGTTAGGTGCAAAAAGTATCGTTGGAGGAACATTAACAACAGGACAATTAACAAGTTTATTTAGTTATGTTATGAATATTAATATGTCATTGATGATGTTATCAATGGTTATTGTTATGATTACAATTTCATTTGCTTCTGCAGAACGTATTGTTGAAGTTATTAATGAAAAATCTGATTTAGTATCACCTAGTGATGCAATTTATGAAGTTGAAGATGGATCTATTGAATTTGATCATGTGACTTTTTCATATAAGCATGGTGATGGAGTACCAATTTTACAGGATGTCTCTTTAAAAATTGAAAGTGGAGAAACAATTGGAATCATTGGTGGAACAGGAAGTGCTAAGAGTACTTTAGTTAATCTAATTAGCCGTTTATATGATGTAGATGAAGGTAGAGTATTAGTAGGACAAAAAGATGTAAGATTATATGATTTAGAAACATTAAGAAATGAAGTTTCGGTCGTTCTACAAAAAAATGTATTATTCAGTGGAACAATCTTAGAAAACTTAAGATGGGGAAATGAACATGCAACTGATGAAGAATGTAAAGAAGCATGTGAGTTAGCTTGTGCTGATGAGTTTATTCAAAGATTTGAGAATGGATATCATACTTATATTGAACAAGGTGGAGCAAATGTATCTGGTGGACAAAAACAAAGATTATGTATTGCTAGAGCATTACTTAAAAAACCTAAAATATTAATTTTAGATGACTCTACAAGTGCAGTTGATACTGCAACTGATGCAAGTATTCAACGTTCATTTGAAGAACGTATTCCTGATACAACAAAAATTATTATTTCTCAACGTGTTTCAAGTGTTCAAAATGCCAATAGAATTATTGTATTAAATGATGGTGTGATTGATGGATTTGATACACACGAAAATTTATTAAAAACAAATGAAATTTACAGTATGATTTATGAAACACAAACAAAAGGGAAGGAGGAAGCATAATGAAACCTGGAATGAAACCTGGGATGAAACCACAATTAAAACCTGGTGTCATTAAAAGACTTTTATCCCGCTTATTTAAAAGATATGGTATTGCATTAACAATTATTTTGATTTGTATTGTTTTAAATTCTTTATGTACAGTACAAGGAACATTATTTATGCAATCCTTAATTGATGATTTTATTATTCCATTAGTTGCTTCAACTGATCCTGACTTTAGTGGATTATTAAAAGCAATCAGTAGAGTAGGAATGTTTTATGGATTAGGTATTTTATGTTCATTTACACATCAAAGAATTATGGCATTTGTAACACAAAGCTTTTTACATGATTTAAGAGTAGAAATATTTGAGCATATGCAAAAATTACCTATTAAATATTTTGATACAACTCCTCATGGAGATACAATGTCAATCTATACAAATGATACAGATACATTAAGACAATTAATATCACAATCGATTCCAAACTTCGTTTCATCGATTATGACAATATCAACAGTGTTTGTATCTATGATTTACTTATGTTTACCATTAACATGTATAAGTATTGTAATGTTAAGTTTTATGATATATACATCAAGAAGAGTTGGTGGATTAGCAGGAAAACACTTTATGCAACAACAGATGTCTATTGGTAAATTAAATGGATATATTGAAGAAATGATTTCTGGACAAAAAGTTGTAAAAGTATTTAACCATGAGAAAAAAGCTATTGAAGGCTTTAAAGAAGTCAATGAAGAGTTAAAAAACAGTGCATATAATGCTAATAGATTTGCCAATGTTTTAATGCCTGTGACTGTACAGTTAGGAAATATTTCTTATATTATTTGTGCAATTGCAGGTGCAACAATGTCTTTAACAGGATTTGCATCGATTACTGTTGGAACATTAGTTTCTTTCTTAACATTAAATAAAAGTTTTAATGGTCCAGTAGGACAAATGTCAATGCAGTTAAATAATATTGCAATGGCAACAGCAGGTGCAAGTCGTATATTTGATCTTTTAGATCAAAAAGCAGAAGTAGACCAAGGAAATGTCACTTTATGTAGTGTTATTAAACATGATGATGGATCATTAGAAGAAACATCAAAACGTACTGGACACTGGGCATGGAAACATCCAAGAGCTAATAATCAATATGAACTTGTTGAAATGAAAGGTGATATTCGTTTAGAAAATGTAAACTTTGGTTATAATGATGATAAGATGGTATTGCATAATGTCGATGTATTTGCTAAACCTGGACAAAAGATTGCCTTTGTAGGTGCAACAGGTGCAGGAAAAACAACAATTACAAACTTAATTAATCGTTTTTATGATATTCAAAGTGGTACGATTACTTATGATGGTATTGATATTAAATTAATTAAAAAAGATGATTTAAGACGATCACTTGGAATCGTATTACAGGATACACATTTATTTACAGGAACTATTTTAGAAAATATCCGTTATGGAAGATTAGATGCGACTGATGAAGAATGTATTGAAGCAGCAAAATTAGCAAATGCTGATATGTTTATTAGACATTTACCTGAGGGATATCATACTGTATTAACAGGAGATGGTGCATCTTTATCTCAAGGACAAAGACAGCTTATTGCGATTGCTAGAGCAGCTGTTGCCAATCCTCCAGCTCTTATTTTAGATGAAGCGACTTCATCTATTGATACAAGAACTGAAGTTTTAGTTCAAAGAGGAATGGATGGATTAATGAGTGGAAGAACAACTTTAGTTATTGCACATCGTTTATCTACAATTAAAAATAGTGATTGTATCATGGTTTTAGATCAAGGAAGAATTATCGAAAGAGGAGACCATGAGTCATTAATGAAAGAAAAAGGAAAGTATTACCAATTATATACAGGAGCTATAGATTTAGATTAGGCACATAAGTTGAAAACAATTCAAGACTATGATAAACTATAGTTGTAAAGAAAGTAGAGGTAATGAATATGTCAAAAGTATTGCATTTAAATACAGAAGAATTTAATCAAGCATTAAATAGTGGTGAAACATTATTTGTAGATTTCTATGCTGATTGGTGTGGGCCTTGCAAAATGTTAGCACCAAGCATTGAAGAATTAGCTTTAAATCATAGTGAAGTGAAGGTTGTAAAAATTAATGTTGATAATGAACCAATGTTAGCTATGCAATATCAGGTTCAATCAATTCCTACATTAATTACATTTAAAAATGGACAACCTGTAAACCGTCAATTAGGTTTCATGTCATATGAAGATTTAGAAGCAATGTTATAAAAGATGCTATCTATTACATAACAAAGACTTTTCACAACACCATAATATGTAATAGTTAGAATAGAAAAAACGAGACAAAGATTTATTCTTCGTCTCGTTTTTCTATATATTTTTTTATTCTCTTATAATGCTCGCAAGGCAATATGTTGTCTTTAGACTCATAGTAGAAAGCAAGAATATCAGCATCTTTTAATAATTCACTATAATCATCATGTTTGCTGTCTTTATCACTATGATTTTTAATTGCATTGCAAACAATATCTAATTCATTCTCATCTAAAATATCAGTAAGTAATTTTCTAGTCATTTCACTGCTTAACTTTGCATGATTAAATGAATTATGATTAATAAATTGTGCTATATCATGATATAAACCCATTATTTTACATAAATAAGGATCTAATCTGTAATAGACAGATAATTGCTGTGCAAAAGCACTGACTCTATAACTATGAGAAAAAGCTTTTTGTTTATATATACCAAAAGTTTTTTCTTCAATATGTTTATAAAAAATATCTTCAATCATCGTCTTAACCCCTTTGGGAAAAGATTCTTTGCCTGAGATTGACTTTCTTTATAGAAAGATAACGGATAATCTTCTACAAATATAACACCATATCCTTTATGATTACTTCCTTCAATTGTTTCACCATGAATATAATCTGAAATCTGTTTATCAGATTCATGATATGAATAATATTGTTTAACATCTTCTTTCTTTAATGTTAAAGCTAAAGCTAAACTAGGCTCAAATCTATTCTTTTTGCATTCTCCTAAATATAAACCATTTCTTAAAACTCTTATACCTTTTAATTCAGGGAACTGAGGTAAAATTGCATATATATGATTATTATTGTCATATAAATAAGAAGGAACCTTCTTATTTAAATATGATTTATAAAAATCATGGACTAAAGTCTGATTTGATTTAGAAATTGAAGCTTTTAGTGCTTTGATTTTATTTGTTTTAGTCTCACCATGTTTTTGAATTAACGCGATAAAATGACCTTCACCTTCATATTTATGAGGGAAAAGACGAACAGCTTCTTCATATCCAAAACCACCCATCATACCATGAGATTTACTAAGAGGGATAAGGGAACAATCATATTTATCTAAGACATAATCTAACTGATCTTCATTTTCAATTCTGTTATATGTACAAGTTGAATATATTAACATTCCTCCAGGTTTCAATAAAGTCATTGCAGCATCTAATAGATTTCTTTGGATATAAGCACATTCTTTGACTTTATCCATAGACCATGTTTCAATTGCTGCATCAACTTTTCTAAACATACCTTCTCCACTACAAGGAGCATCTAAAATAATTTTATCAAAGAAACCAGGTAATACTTTTGTAAATTGAATAGGATCACAATTAGTAACAATAGTATTTTCTAGTCCAAATCTTTCAACATTTTCAGATAAAATCTTAGCACGTAATGAAACAATATCATTTGCAATCATTAGACCTTCATTAGATAAGCTAGACGCTACAGCACATGTTTTACCACCAGGGGCAGCGCACATATCTAAAACATAATCATCATGTTTAATATCTAAAAAATGTCTCACAAGCATAGCACTTGGTTCTTGAATATAATAATTTCCACATAAAAAGAAAGGAGACTTACCTAAAGGATAATTCTCATAATCAAAATAATATCCATCTTTAACAACAGGATGTTTTTTAATATATTTATTATTTAAATATTTAATTGTATCTTCTTTTAAAGGATTTAAATAAAAAGCTTTAATATTAGGTTTATTTAAAGATTCAATAAATTCATCATATTCATCTTTTAATAAATCCTTCATCATTAATTTAAATTCATCATTCATAATATCACCATATCTATTATACAAATCTTATTAAATTGTGTAAATTATAAATATATGATAATCTAATAAAAAGAGGTGCAATTATGAAAAGATGCAGTTGGGTCACAAGTGAAGTATTAAGACAATATCATGATGAAATATGGGGTGTTCCTACACATGATGAAAAACAATTATACAAAATGCTTATTTTAGAAGGTCTACAGGCAGGATTAAGCTGGGAAACAATATTAAAGAAAGAACACTTATATGATAAATCTTTAGATCATTTTGATTATCATAAAATATCAGAATATGATGAAGATAAATTTAATGAACTTATGAATACAGATGGACTTATAAAAAATAAACTAAAAATGAAATCAATTATTCATAATGCAAAAGCATTTATCAAAATACAAGAAGAATATGGATCATTTGATCACTATATATGGTCATATACAGACTATAAAACAATAGTTCATTATTATGATACTTTAGTACCTTTTGATGACTTATCTACAACAATATCAAAAGATCTAAAAAAGAGAGGATTTACGTTTGTTGGTCCTACTATTATCTATAGTTATCTACAGGCGATAGGAATATATAATGATCATGAT
>JAZLDV010000089.1:0-6832 GCA_045614925.1 Coprobacillaceae bacterium
CTTTCTATTAATCATATAAGAAATAAAAAGAAAACACAAGTAAACAAAATTTACTTGTGTTATTTTTCTTTAATGATCAGTATTCTCGATTTTATTTAAAATCGTTTCTTTAAATGTTTCAGCATTATTTATTTTATATGAAATAGCTATGTCTATATAATCTAATGCTTTTTCTAAATCCTGTTCAACACCATCACCATATGTATAACAGATAGAAAGATAATAATAAGCATAAGGTTCTTTATAAGAAACAGCTTCTAAGAATAATTTATAAGCACGATTTTTATTTTTTCTTATTCCTTTACCTTCATAATATAAAGCACCTAAACTTGTTAATGCTTTTGGCTCATTATGGTCAATAGCCATCTGATAATAGTAAGCAGCTTCAGAATATTTTTCTAAAACTTCATAAAATAAACCTAAAGCAAACATAGATTTAATATGACCTAATTCAATCGCTTTTTTATAATATTCAATAGTTTTATCATTATCAATTTCATAACATTTACCTTGTCTATAAATTAAAGCCATAAAATAATATCCAGCTCCAATATTATATTCTGCAGCTTTTTTATAATATTCTAAAGCTTTAAAATAATTCACACCTACACCTTCTGCATAATAATACATATGTCCTAAATTGATATAAGAATAAACAAAAGGTCTATCAGTCTGTAATGATAATTCATAATGTTTTAAAGCTAATTCAAAGTCCTGATGTGTTCCAATCGCAAAGTTATAGCATCTTGCTAGATTATAATGACTTCTAGCATGATTATAAGAAGCACCTAATTTATAATATTCAAATGCTTTTTCTTTATCTGCTTCACATACTAATCCTTCTTCATAATAATCTCCAACACAGCAATAGGCAGCAGTATAACCAGCTTCAGCAGCTCGTTTGAAATGATCAAAAGCTTTTTGCTTATCAGTATATCTAAGATTAGGATTATCATAGATAACTGCTAAATTATATAAAGCTCTTGCTTCATTATACGAAGCAGCAATTTTATAATAATTAACAGCAGTGTCTAAATTGACTTCAACACCAATTCCCACTTCATAACAATAAGCTAAATTAGTTGTAGCAGGATGATAACCTAAATGACTTGCATGTTCATAACATTCAATCGCTTTATCTAAATCAATCTCTGTTCCAATACCTGCTTCATAACAATAACCTAAATCACATAAAGCTTTAGTATTACCTAGTTTTGCCGCGCCTGCATAACACATAAATGCAGATTCTAGATTAATCTCACAGCCAATACCAAGCTCATAATAATGACCTAATAATGCCATTCCACCTGGATCACCTGCAATCGCAGCTTTTTCACAACATTCAAAAGCTAGTTCTTTATTTTCTTCACACATAATTCCTTTTTCTAAGAAAAATGCATATTTACAAAGTGCTGGTGGATAATTAGCATCAGCGCTTTGTTTTAAATAGTTAAATGCTAATTTAGGATTCTCATTTTCAATCATTGATCCATAGCACATATATGCTCTAGGATAACCAGCATCAGCACTTATTTTATAAAGTTCTTTTGCTTTATCTAAATCCACATCAACACCTATACCCATTTCATAACAATATCCTAAGAAACAGAATGCAGGTGGATGATATCCATGGCATGACTGCTCATAATAGAATACAGCTTTCTTAGGATCTTTTTCTACACCTTGTCCCACTTCATAACAATAACCTACCTGTAACTGACAAATAGGATCATGAACTTCAGCACCTTTTTTATACCAATGAAATGATTCTACATAATCAACAGGCACTTCTATACCTTCTTCATATATTTTAGCTAAATGATAATAAGTCGTATAATATTTTAAATCAGCAGCCTGTTTAAATAATTCAATTGCTTTATGAGTATCTTTTGTAGTACCTGTTCCCTTTAAATAACAATCACCTAAAAAGAATACAGCTCTAGGATAAAGATCTTTAGCTGCTTTTTCAAAATAAATAAAAGCATCGTCTTCATTAATCTCTGTTCCTATACCAGTTAAACAGCAAAATGCATAATTACATGCAGAAATAGTATCATTTAAATCAGCAGCTCTTTTATATAACTCAACAGCTTTTGCTTCATCTTTTTTAACACCTAAGCCATTTTCATATAAATACCCCATAGTAGACATAGATGGAGCATGATTAATTCTTATATTTTTTTCTAAAAGATAAGCAGCTTTATATTCATCTTGAACAACATTGTCTCCTCTTAAATAACGAAAAGCAAGATCCATTAATTGATCACCTAATAATCCATATTCATCATCATATTCAATGACATTTTCATATGATAATAAACATAAATCCATACCAATACAGTCTTCATTTTCTTCTATATAATAAACTTCTTTTTCTAAATAAGGAGAATTAAATAAATCTGGGTATTGAGGAATCTCATAAAGATTCATTAATTCATAAACCTGGTGTTCATAGTCTCCTCCAGTAAAAGTCTTTACTTTCATTAAACCTTGCTCACCACTATATATATCATTTAAAAATACCCATGCACAATCTGAATATTCAACAGATACAAAATCAACCTTAAATCTATTAAATAATGGCTCATAGGATTGTAGTCTTTCAAATAAATTGTTCAAGATAATCAACTCCTTTTTATTGCTTATATTTCATTTTATCATATTATCTAATGGTTGTACATAAATTCACAAATATAAAACATTTTTAGAAAATGGATAAAATATGGTAAAGACTGTCATAATTAAGAATTCAATATTTAAAAATAAAGAAAAGGGAGTATAATAGCACACAGGAGTGATAGTATGAAAGAATTATTAGAATTATTTTTTATATTTATGAAAATAGGATCTGTAGCTTTTGGAGGAGGGTATGCAATGTTACCTATTCTTCAAAAAGAATTTGTTATTAACAGACCATGGATTAGTGATGAAGAATTAATGGATTATTTTGCGATAGGTCAATGTACACCTGGAATTATCGCAATTAATGTTTCTACTTTTATTGGAAATAAAAGAAAAGGGACTATAGGTGCTATTGTATCAACAATGGGATTTGTATTTATACCTATAATATTAATTACTGTGATTGCAAGTTTTCTAACAAGCTTTGCATCAAATCCTATAGTAAATAATGCATTTGCAGGAATAAGAGTTATCGTATGTGTGTTGATTATTAATGCGATAGAAAGATTATGGAAAAAATCTATTGTAAATAAAGTATCTTTAGTATTATTTACAGTTATCTTTCTAATTACATTTTTAACAAATGTTTCACCTGCATTATGTGTTATTTCAGCTGGAATATTTGGATTAGTATTTGGAGGTAAGAAAGCATGATTTATTTAAGATTATTTATAGAATTCTTCCAAGTAGGATTGTTTTCTATTGGGGGAGGATTAGCGACATTACCATTTTTATATAATATGGCAGATACAACAAACTGGTTTACAAGAGCAGATGTATCTAATATGATAGCAATCTCTGAATCAACACCTGGAGCTATAGGTGTGAATATGGCTACATATGCAGGGTATCAATGTGCAGGTGTATTGGGTGGTATTATCGCAACTTTAGGGTTAGTTACACCTTGTATCATTATTATTTTATTAATCGCAAGAATATTAAGTAAGTTTAAAAATAATCCTTTAGTTGATAAAGCTTTCTTTGGATTAAGACCAGCATCTCTAGCAATGATTGCAGCAGCTGGTGCAGGTGTATGTCAGGTTGCTTTGTTTAGAGGAACTACACTATTTGTTCCAGGAATAATATTAGGTTTATTTATTTATATTTTGTCTAAGAAGACTAAATTAGGTGTTGTAGGCTTGATAGGAATAGGTGCCTTAGCTGGTATTTTATTTAGATTTGCAGGTATGTAAAAATATAAAGCATATTCAATGAAATAAGTCATATATAGTGATATAATGAAAACAGTTAAGGAGGTATATATTATGGCAGAAAAAGAATTAGTATTAAAAGTTATGAAAGAAGCAGGAGTTCCATTAAATGCAGGTAAAATTGCAGAACTTTCTGGATTAGATAGAAAAGTTGTAGATAAAGCAATGAAAGATTTAAAGAAAGAAGAATTAATTGTTTCACCAGTAAGATGTAAATGGGAACCAGCAAATAAATAACATAAGAAACTGCAGATATATTAAATTATCTGCAGTTTTTTCTTATTATGTTTTAAAGGGCTTTCATAGTTTTGTTTAAAATGTTATAATATAGTGGGTAAAAATTGGAGGGATATATCATGAATAAAGAAATTAATCAATTAATTCAATTCGCTTTAAAAAATCAAATGATTCAAGAGGAAGACAAATACTATTCAGTTAACTTATTATTAGATTTATTACAATTAGATTCATTTGAGGATATGGATGTAGAAGAAGCATCATTATATGACATTTTAGATAATATGTTAGCATATGCTGTAGAACATAACCTTGTAGATGATGATACAACATCTAAAGACTTATTTGATACAAGAATTATGAACTGCATTATGCCAAGACCTAGTGAAGTTGTTAAAACATTTAAAGAATTATATAAAGAAGATCCTGTTAAAGCAACAGATTACTATTATAATTTATCTATCAATTCTAACTATATTAGAAAATCAAGAACTGATAAAAATATTTTATTTAATCATTATCATAAATATGGAGAAATTCAAATCTCTATTAACTTATCAAAACCAGAAAAAGATCCTAAAGAAATTGCTAAAGCAAAATTAGTAAAAAGTTCAGGATATCCAAAATGCTTATTATGTAAAGAAAACGTAGGTTTTGCAGGACATCAAAATCATGCAGCAAGACAAACACATAGAATTATTCCATTAGTATTAAATAATACAGCTTATAATTTACAATATTCTCCATATGTATATTATAATGAACATTGTATTATCTTTAATGATGGACATGTACCAATGCAAGTAGATAAAAATACATTTAAAAACTTATTTGGATTTATTAAACAATTCCCTCATTATATGTTAGGAAGTAATGCTGATTTACCAATCGTTGGTGGTTCTATTTTAACACATGACCATTATCAAGGTGGAAAACATCATTTCCCTATTGAAGATGCAAAAGTTATTAAAGAAATGGAAATTAAAGGATATAATGTAAAAGCTGAATTATTAAATTGGCCATTAACAACTTTAAGATTAACTGGTAATGATGAAAATGAAATGATTGAATTATGTGATCATGTATTACAAAAATGGATTCATTATAGTGATGAATCATTAGATATTATTGCATTTACTAATGATGAAAGACATAATACAATTACACCTATTTCAAGAATGAAAGATGGTCAATATCAAATTGATTTAGTATTAAGAAATAACAGAACAAGTGAACAATATCCAGATGGAATCTTCCATCCACATGCTGAACATCATCATATTAAAAAAGAAAACATTGGTTTAATTGAAGTTATGGGATTAGCAATCTTACCAGCAAGATTAAAAGATGAAATGAATGATTTAAAAGCTTGCTTATTAGGTAAAGCAAATATTGAAGAAGTAGAATCATTAGCTAAACATAAAGAATGGTTTGAGCAATTAAAACAATTAGATATTAATGAAGATAATGTACAAGAAACATTAGAAAAAGAAATTACTAAAAAATTCGTTGCAGTATTAGAAAATGCAGGAGTTTATAAAATGGATGAAGCAGGTATTGAAGGATTTACTCGCTTTGTTGAATCATTAAGTGAATAATATAAAAATTTATTAATTAAAACATACGTAGTATAAGACTTACTACGTATGTTTTTGTATAGAATGAAGATAATAAAATTAACATATAGTTATAGTTATTCTGTTATGTAACTAAATATAGATGCTTAAAAAAGTATTTAGGTTTTATAGATTATCAAGATTGGGAGGATAGATTATGCTAAAGAAATATATAAAAATCATTTTGGTATGTTTATTGCTTTGTGGATGTCATCCTGTAGAATCTTATTTTGGTAAAGTCTATATTCAAAATAATGAATATACATTTGATGAAAATGAGAAAGTTTTTACATATGATGTAAAGAGTAAAAATGATATAGTAAAAATAAAAACATATGTACAAACTGGAGATACATTGATTTTTTTAGAAAATGATGATGTTGAATTTGTTTCTAGAAAATATAAACGTGTTGGATTATTTCAAATATATTTGATACCTCGTGCAGGAGAAAGCCGTTTAGAAGAGTTAACATTAAAAGTAAAAAATACACCTACAACAATAAAAGTTAAATGTGTTGGACCTGTTTTTGGTGATGAAGATCCTATTCCTTATGAAGAGTGGAATGCAAAGAGTGAGTTTATATTAAATGTAAAAGAATAATAAAAATTAAGCACTTAGACATGCATTTGTTTAAGTGCTTTTTTTATATAAAAATATAAATAATGTATTGAAAAAAATACAATTTAAGATATAATTTCAAACTGTTTGAGTAAAAAGAAAGGAAGTAAATGTATGAAAGAAAAGAATTCAAATGTAAATAACATTTATAAGTTAGATGGAAGAGTACCATTAGCTAAAGCAATTCCTTTTGGAATTCAGCATATTTTAGCAATGTTTGTTGCGAATTTAACACCTATTACAATCATTGCTGCATCAGCTGGACTAACACAGGGTGAAATTGCAATGTTATTACAAAATGCTATGTTTGTTGCGGGGATTGCAACATTAATTCAATTATATCCAGTATGGAAAGTTGGTTCAAAATTACCTATCGTAATGGGTGTAAGTTTTACATTCGTTACTGTATTATGTACAATTGCAGTAAATTATGGATATCCAAGCGTAATTGGAGCTGTATTAGTAGG
>JAZLDV010000090.1:0-6917 GCA_045614925.1 Coprobacillaceae bacterium
TGTCAGATCTCTCTGACTCTCTTATTCTTATTGACGTGTTATTGTTCAGTTTTCAATGTTCCTGCCACCCGTTTCGTCGAGTGCTCAGTTATAATATCACACCATCTTCCTCTTGTAAAGTCTTTTTTACAATTTTTTTAAAAATTTTACTTTATTGTTATATTTTATCTTTATAAGATAATGAAATCTAAACTGTTATTCTTAAATATAAAAGAGACTATAGATTATCTCTATAGTCTCTAAGACATTCTATTTAATTCCTTTATGATATTCTTGTAATGATTTTACTTCAGAAATACCATGAATTTTCATTTCCATAATACCTTCTAAAGAAGCTTTTGCAGCTGCCATATTTGTCACATATGGGATTCTTGCTTTAATCGCACCTTTTCTGATATAACTATCATCACTAGCACTTTCTTTACCAATTGGAGTATTGATAATCATTGCTAAATCACCATTTGTAACAGCATCTAAGATATTTGGTCTACCTTCATTGATTTTCTTAATTTTAGTTACTGGAATATTATTATATTTAATAATTTCATAAGTTTTACCAGTCGCTACAATATCAAATCCAGCATCATAATATCCTTTAGCTAACGAAACAACTTCTGGTTTATCTAAATCATTAACTGAAATTAATACTTTACCTTCAGTTGGTAAAATAGATTGAGTTGCTTCAGCAGCTTTATAATATGAAGCACCATATGAAGAAGATAATCCTAATACTTCTCCTGTTGATCTCATTTCAGGTCCTAAAACAGGGTCAACTTCTGGGAACATATTGAATGGGAATACTGCTTGTTTGATTCCTGTATGTGGAATTTTCTTTTGTTCTAATGTTGTAACTGGAGATTCTCTACCAGTGATTTCTCTTGTTACGATATCAGTAGCATATTTAACCATGTTAATATTACATACTTTTGATACTAAAGGTACTGTTCTTGAAGCTCTTGGATTTGCTTCTAATACATATACTTTATCATCAGCAATTGCATATTGCATATTCATTAATCCACGAACGTTCATTTCTTTAGCAATTTTCATTGTATATTCTTTAATTGTTTCTAAATGACGCATTGGGATATGTTTTGAAGGTAAAATACAAGCTGAGTCTCCTGAGTGGATACCTGCTAATTCAATGTGTTCCATTACAGCAGGAACGAATACATTTTCACCATCACTAATAGCATCCGCTTCACATTCCATTGCATTATTTAAGAATCTATCAATTAAGATAGGACGATCTGGTGTTACACCAACAGCCATACTCATATATTTAGTTAAGCTTTCATCATCATATACAACTTCCATACCTCTACCACCTAATACGTAAGATGGTCTTACCATTAATGGATATCCAATTTTAGCAGCAATTTCTAATGCTTCTTCAACATTAACTGCCATTCCTGATTCAGGCATTGGAATTTCTAATTTATCCATCATTGCATTAAATAAATCTCTATCTTCTGCCATATCAATAGTTTCTGGAGTTGTTCCTAAAATATTAACACCATTTTTCTTTAATTCATTTGCTAAGTTTAATGGAGTTTGTCCACCAAATTGAGCAATAACACCTAATGGTTTTTCTTTTTCATGAATACTTAATACATCTTCTAAAGTTAATGGTTCAAAATATAATCTATCAGATGTATCATAGTCAGTTGATACTGTTTCTGGGTTACAGTTAACAATAATTGTTTCGATACCTAATTTCTTTAATGCTAATGAAGCATGTACACAGCAATAATCGAATTCGATACCTTGACCGATTCTGTTAGGCCCTCCACCTAAGATCATAATTTTCTTAGTATCTGGATCTGCTTTCACTTTATCTGGTCCATTGTATGTAGAATAATAGTATTCTTTATCTTCTGTACCACTTACATGAACAGCTTCCCAAGCTTGGTGAATACCATTTTCTAATCTTTGTGCTCTTACTACGTCTTCTTCTACTTCTAATAATTTAGCAATATATTTATCAGAGAATCCGTCTTTTTTCGCTTTTTCTAATACTTCAACAGGTAAATTTTTACCTTTATAAGTTAACATTCTTTCTTCTTCATCAACTAATTCTTTCATTTGTTGGATAAAGTAATGTTTAATTTGAGTTAATTCAAATAATTCATCAATAGTTGCACCTTTTCTTAATGCTTCATACATAATGAATTGTCTTTCACTGCTTGCATCAGTTAATTTTTGTAATAATTGTTCTTTAGTTAAATCATTGAAATCTTTAGCATATCCTAAACCATATCTACCAATTTCTAATGAACGAATAGCTTTTTGGAAAGCTTCTTTATAAGTTTTACCAATACTCATAACTTCCCCTACAGCTTTCATTTGTGTTCCTAATTTATCTTCAGAACCTTTGAATTTTTCAAATGCCCATCTAGCAAATTTAATAACTACATAATCTGCATCTGGTACATATTTATCTAATGTTCCATATTTTCCACATGGAATTTCATCTAATGTTAATCCTGCAGCTAACATTGCAGATACTAAAGCAATAGGGAATCCTGTTGCTTTAGAAGCTAAAGCTGAAGAACGTGAAGTTCTTGGATTGATTTCAATAACAGCAATTCTATCACTTACTGGATCATGAGCAAATTGAACGTTAGTTCCACCAATAACACCTACTGATTCAACGATTCTGAATGCTTGATCTTTTAATCTGTCTTGTACTGATTGAGGTACAGTTAACATAGGAGCACTACAGAAAGAATCCCCAGTATGCACACCGATAGGATCGATATTTTCAATGAAACATACTGTAATCATATTTCCTTTTGCATCTCTTACAACTTCTACTTCTAATTCTTCCCAACCTAAAATAGATTCTTCGATTAAGCATTGGTGAACCATAGATGCTTGTAAACCACGGCTAACAACTGTTTTTAATTCTTCAACGTTGTAAACAAGTCCTCCACCTGCTCCACCCATTGTATAAGCTGGTCTTACTACAACTGGGTATCCTAATTTATCTGCGATTGCTAATGCTTCTTCTACAGTATTAGCAATATCACTTCTAGCCATTTCGATATTTAATTCTTCCATAGCTTTTTTAAATTCAAGTCTGTCTTCTCCTCTTTCAATAGCGTCAACTTGAACACCTAATACTTTAACATTATATTTATCTAAGACACCTGCTTCATTTAATTCAGAACATAAATTTAATGCTGATTGCCCACCTAAGTTTGGTAATAAAGCATCTGGTCTTTCTTTTTCAATAATTTGTGTTAATCTTTCAACATTTAACGGTTCAATGTAAGTTACATCTGCAGTATCTGGGTCAGTCATAATTGTAGCAGGATTTGAATTCACTAATACAATTTTATAACCTAAATTTCTTAACGCTTTACATGCTTGTGTTCCTGAATAGTCAAACTCACATGCTTGTCCAATGATAATTGGTCCAGACCCAATAACTAATACACTATTAATATCTTCTCTTTTTGGCATTTTTACTTCCTCCTTTTTCATAAAAAAGACATACCATTATTAAATGATATGTCCTATAAACAATTATAAAAAATTGAAAACAATGGCGCCATTGAATCTAATGCTAAAACTGATACGTTTAAGTTCATCATGTTATTCATATACGCCACTCCTTCCCATTAGACATAGTTGCCTAAGTCTAAAATATTCTACACTACTATTATACATAATTCAATAAATTTTTCTACTTAAATTGATTTAATTTTTCATCATATTCATAATTTATTTTTAATAATTTTTCTATAATCATTTCTTTAGATACATCTAAATCGTCACATAATCTATCTAAAGAATCATATTGATCTCTAAGTTTCATATTAATAAAACTTAGTAACATTACTGGATCATTTGGCATTAAAATTCAACTCCTTCAAAATATTGTGATAATACATACGCTATTCCATCTTCATCATTCGACTTAGTAATATAATTTGCACGTTCTTTTACTCCATCAACCGCATTTGCCATCGCTACACCTAAACCTGCATATTCAATCATACTTAAATCATTGTAACCATCACCAAAAGCCATCACTTCTTCTCTACTTATACCTAAATATTGAACAAGACGATCTAAAGACGCTGCTTTATCAATTCCTTTAGCCATAACTTCTACAAAGAATGGTGCACTTCTATAAATACTTAAACTATCTCCATATGGTTCTTTAAATTCATCAATAACACTTGCAACATACTCAGGATCACCTGTTAAAAGTAATTTATTAATTGGTTCATTTATACTATCAATCAAGTTTTCAACTTCTAAAACATCTATATCACAAATGCGACTTTCTACCTGTACATACTGATCATCAGCTTTTTCAGTAATAATTGTATGACCAATATATGTCATAGGAACAAGTTTAAATTCATTTGCACGATGATAAATAGAAGTAGCTTCTTCTTTACTTAAAATTTGTTCATAAATACTGCAATCATTTTTTATATCGTAAACTCTTGCCCCATTAAAAGAAAGCAAAAATCCACCATTTTCTTCTAAGTTTAATTCTTTTGCATCATATCTTAATCCCGGTGTCGGTCTTCCTGATGCAAGAACTACTTTCACACCCATTTTTTGCACTTTCATTAAAGCCTCTTTTGTTTTAGGTGTAATTATATTTTTAGAATTTTTCAAAGTTCCATCTAAATCTAAAGCTATCAATTTATACTTCATATAATACCTCCAACACGACTCTATATTAATACATTTTTATATATTTTGTCTATAGATGATACTCCCAATTCCATTCATTATGATAAATCATTCGCTTATTCATTCCACCATCCATAATGATTGTTTCTCCATTTATAAATGACTGTTCACACAAATAATAAACTAATGAAGAAATATCTTTTGGCGTTCCTATTCTTCCTACTGGTATTGCCTTTTCATCTTCTTCACTCACATCATATTCATCCACTTTAATCCATCCTGGAGCAATACAATTTACTAAGACATCTGGTGCAAGCGACATAGCTAAAGCATGTGTTAACGATACAATTG
The DNA here is from genome assembly GCA_045614925.1 of Coprobacillaceae bacterium. Lineage (GTDB taxonomy): Bacteria > Bacillota_I > Bacilli_A > Erysipelotrichales > Coprobacillaceae > JAZLDV01. Next base: position 5,011 of record JAZLDV010000090.1, read on the forward strand.
CACCTTTAGCACTTGCATAACATTCACTATTTGGTTCAGATTGTGCATAACGAGATGACGCTATATTAATTATTCTTCCTTTATTTTTCACTAATTCATCTTTACATAATCTTGATAACTCATAAGGTGCTTTCACACCTACATTTAACACTTCATCAAAATCTTCATAACTGGCATCACTTAATATACCGCCTTTGCCATAACATGCATTATTCACAAGAACATCTATGCGTCCCATCTTTTCTAATGCATATTCATAAAACTTAGTTAATACATATTTATCTTTTATATCACCATGAAAATAATAAAGATCTTCCTTTACCATCTTTTCACCACTTCTATCAATATCAATAAAACAAACCTGATATCCTTTATCTATAAATTCAAAACATATTTGTTGCCCTATCCCATGAGCCCCTCCAGTAACAATTACACCTTTTTTCATATTCTCACACTCCTTCTTTTATTATATATAAAAAAAGGAATCATTACGATTCCTTACAAATAACATTCTCTAATTGTTTCAAAAAATATTCACTTACTTCTTTTGTTCTAGCAGCAGGACCTTTAACTCTATTGTTCTTTTTTCTTTCCTTAGCAGACAGATACCTGCTCATAAGAAGCATCTCAATATTTTCACTATGAATAATAGTTCCTGACACATGCAAAACAAATACACCTTTCATTAAAGCCATACTAGAAAGACCATAATCCTGACTAATCAGAACATCACCTCTTTGAATATCATTTAAGATTTTCATATCAGCACTATCTTTTCCTATATCACATATTATAATTTTACAATCCTCTTTATTTATACAATGAGCATAATCAGCATATACAACCACTTCTGTATTTCTTGATTTACATACATCTATAATTCCATCTAAATCAGGACATCCATCGCCATCTACTATAACTCTCATCGAACTGTAATCCTTCTTTCTATAACAGTCTCATTACCAGTACGATCTTTTACACTATAAATAACAATATATTCACCGACAATACCATTATCAACATCACCACGAACATTTAATCTTTCAGTAATATCTCCTTCAACATCATCAATGACTCTTACACCTTTTAAAAGATCTATTTCATCATATTGTTTTATGACTATATCTTGAACACCATATATAATAGGAGGAACCTTATTATCCTGAACAACAACTTTCACCCTTAAGATAGCCGAACTGTTGCCATAATAGTCCTCTACTACGATTCTTTCCACAAAAGACCCTAATTTCATATAATTTTTACTTTTTGTCTTTTCTCCTGTTTCCTGATCATAAAAATAAACAGATGTTGCAGATTTATCATCTATAGTATCAATCAGATCTTTCGCTACAATTTCATCACCTATCTTAATCTTCACTTCAACATTTTTTAAAGTCGCTTTAGGTTTAATTGTATCTTCTACACAAACTTTAAAATGAAGTATTTCATTATAATATGTAGCACTTGCATCATATTCACCAACTTCATTCTTTACCATAGATAAATCCAGTAAAACATTATCAGCAATACTATCATTTGCATTAATATAATACTTAACATCTACTGGAATCTCTTCTCCATATTGAAAGACAAAAACTTCTCTTTTTAATTTTACAGGTGAAATAGATAAAGATAGCCATATAAAAAATATGTCAACTAAAACAAAAAACATAAGTGTGCAATAAATTATTTTGTTCTTCATCATCCCACCCCCACTTCATTATACTTCAAAAAACAAAAAAAACAACCATAATGGTTGTTAATTACAAATGGTGACCTGTACGGGATTCGAACCCGTGAATGCATGCGTGAAAGGCATGTGAGTTAACCGTTTCTCCAACAGGCCAGATGGCGCTTGAAGTAGGACTCGAACCTACGACCGATCGGTTAACAGCCGATTGCTCTAC
>JAZLDV010000091.1:0-13337 GCA_045614925.1 Coprobacillaceae bacterium
GTTTATAGCTGTATTACAAATTCTAGAAAAAAAGCATATTTCTTTCAGATGATGGAAAGTCTGATGTTGTGTTTTTCTTCAGTTTGTTTTGGAATGTGGGCTGGTTTAATAACTTTAATCATATCTATTATTAGAAATTTATTAGTAGTTTTCGATAAATTAGATACTAAAAAAATCATCATTTGTACTATAAGCGTATTTGTTTTTGGTGTTTTAATTAATGATAAAGGAATAGTAGGATTAATGCCAGTTATCGGAACAATTCAATTAACGTTATGTAGTTTTTATATCAAAGACCTTATTGGTACTAAATTAAGTTTTTTATGTAATATTATTATTTGGGCTGTTTATTCTTTATTGATTTATGATTTTGCAGCGGGCTTGACACAAGTTGTGATTGCAATTGTAACTGTTTTCTCTATTATGACTACATACAAAAAAAGGGGAGTTGACGAACAAAAAATTGTATGATACTATATACAATGTTCTAAATAAATAGGATAGAGGTGCAAAATTTAAGAGTAGTATAAAGAGTATAAGGTCATAGCTTTATATGAAAGGAAATTTTGCCGAAGAAAAAATAAAAGACCTTTTTTATTTTTTCTGGGCTAGTATAAAATATATACTAGACTGTCACAGATGTGGAGGGCTATCATTGATTTCATATGTTAACGCATGGATTTTTCAATGTATCGTCCATGCGTTTTTATTATGAAAGGAAAAGAAGTATGGGTTTAGAAATGATTAATGCAGGGTGGTTATCAATTGTACCACCATTAGTAGCGATTGTATTAGCGTTACTTACAAAAGAAGTGTTTTCTTCTTTATTTGTTGGTGTTTTATCTGGTATGGTAATTTATTGCTGTTTTAGTGGGACACCGCTTATTGTTGCTGTTCAATATGTATTTGATATGATGGCATCAAAAATTGGTGAGAATGGTTATATGATTTTATTCTTATCATTATTAGGATCTTTAGTTATTGTTGTAACAATGGCTGGAGGATCAAAAGCTTATGGTAAATGGGCGAGTCAACATTTAAAAAATGAAAAAAGTGCAAAATTTGCAACTGTATTATTAGGTATTTTAATTTTTATTGATGATTATTTTAACTGTTTAACAGTAGGAACTGTAATGAGACCTATTACAGATAAATTTAATATTGCTAGAGAAAAATTAGCATATATTATTGACTCTACTGCTGCGCCTGTTTGTATTATTGCTCCAATTTCAAGTTGGGCAGTTGCTGTTTCTTCTGAAGTAGGTGAAGCAGGGGGATTAAATGCTTTTATTGCAACAATTCCTTTTAATTTATATGCTATTTTAACTTTAATTATGGTTTTATATATTTGCTTTACTGATTTTGATTTTGGACCAATGAAAAAAGCTGTTATTGAAGCTAAAAAATCAAACTTTGATGATGAAGAAGAAGTGAATGAAATGGATGGAATTGAAATTTCAAATAAAGGAAAAGTTATGGATTTAATTATTCCTATGATTGTTTTAATTTCTGCTTCTATTTTAGGTATGGCTTATGTAGGTGGATTCTTTAATGGTGTTCCTTTTGGTGAAGCAATTGGTGAAGCTCCAACAACTGGTTTATCTTTAGGAGCATTCGTTGCTTTATTAACATGCTTTGTTATGTATATTCCAAGAGGTTTATTAAGTTATAGAGGATTTATGGAAGGTGTAAGCAAAGGTGTAAAATCAATGGTTTCTGCTATGATGATTCTTGTATTTGCATGGTCATTAAGCGGTGTTTGTAGAGAATTAATTGGTACAGGTGATTTTGTAAGTCAATTTGTTATGAATTCAAATATTCCAATGACTTTATTACCTGCTTTAGTTTTTGCTGTTGCTGCATTTTTATCTTTCTCAATGGGAACAGCATGGGGAACTTTTGGAATCTTAATTCCTATCGTAACAATGATTTGTACTGGTTCTAATGGAGCTCATTTATTAATTCCTGTTTTAGGAGCAACATTAGCTGGTTCAGTTTATGGTGATCACTGTTCTCCAATTTCTGATACAACTATTTTATCTTCTGCTGGTGCAAAATGTAACCATATTGCTCACGTAAGTACTCAAATTCCTTATGCAACATTGGTTGCTGTAGTTTCTTTTTTAGGTTATATTATTGCTGGATTTACTGCAAATGCATTGATTACTTTAGGTGGTTCTGTAATTATTTTATTTGTTGTATTAAAAGTTATTGAAATTAAAAAATTATAAGATTGTTAAAAAGAATTTTTATGTATATAAAAGTTCTTTTTTTCATATTATTATATACAAAATTATTTTTTTAGAGTATAGTATCACTGTTGGAGGAATTGAATATGTTAGAAATTTTAAAAGCGATATTATTTGGTATTGTTGAAGGAATTACAGAGTGGTTACCTATAAGCAGTACTGGTCATATGATCTTATTAGATGAATTTGTTAAGTTAAATGTAAGTGATTCATTTTATAGTATGTTTCAGGTAGTTATTCAATTAGGTGCTATTTTGGCTGTTGTATTATTATTCTGGAATGATATTTTTCCTTTTAGCAAAGATGGGAAAAATGGATTAGAGAAAAAAGGTTTACTTTCATATGTGAAAAAAGATAAATTTATTTTATGGGTAAAAATTATAATTGCATGTTTACCAGCTGCAGTTGTTGGAATTTTATTTGATGAATTATTTGAAAAATTATTCTATAACCCTGTATGCGTATCTTTAGCATTAATTATTTTTGGTATTGCATTTATTTTTATTGAAAATATTAATAAAAACAGAAATACACAAGTGGATACAATTTCAAAATTATCTTATAAAACATGTATTTATATTGGAATGTTTCAGTTGTTAGCAGCAATTTTCCCTGGTACATCAAGATCAGGAGCGACTATTTTAGGTGCTTTATTATTAGGTGTTTCTAGAACTGTTGCGGCTGAATTTACTTTTTATTTAGCTATTCCAGTTATGTTTGGTGCATCTTTATTAAAGATTTTGAAATTTGGTTTTGTATTTACAGCTAATGAATTATTAATTTTAGGTGTAGGTATGATCGTTGCTTTTGTTGTATCTATTATTGTTATTAAATTTTTAATGGATTATATCAAGAAAAATGATTTTAAAGTATTTGGCTGGTATAGAATTGTATTAGGTATTTTAGTATTACTTTATTTTATTGTTTTAAAATAACTAATGCCCTTTAATGATTTCATTAAAGGGTTTTACATTTTTTAAAAATTTGTTATAATCAAAAAGGTGATGAAAATGAAAAAATTAGGATTAAGTTTTAAAAGTTTATTATTATATATTGTAACTTTAATTGTTGTTATTGGTGGAGATCAGTTAACTAAAATTATTGTTGAAAATACTTTAGTATATGGTGGTAGTTATACGATCATTGATGATTTTTTCTATTTTACATATATACATAATAAAGGTGCAGCATGGGGAATGTTAGAAGGGAAGTTAACATTTTTCTATATTATTTCATTAATTGCTGCTATTGGTATGATTTATTATTTTATGCAGACAAAACCTTATCAAAAATTAACTCGTTTTTCTTTAGTTTTAATTTTTGGAGGTATGATAGGGAATCTTATAGATCGTATGATGTTAGGATATGTAAGAGACTTTATTGATTTTATTATTTTTGGATATAATTTTCCAATATTCAATATTGCCGATATAGCAATTACAGTTGGAATGTTTTTTATACTTTTAGAAGTAGGATTGGAGGAATACAAAATATGGAAGACATCGAAATTAGAGTCTTAGAAGAATATGCGGGTTTAAGAATTGATAAATTCTTATCTAAAGAATTATCAGAATTTTCACGTACAATGGTTCAAACGTTAATTGCAAATGGACATGTATGTATTGATGGAAAAAAAGTAAAAGCAAGTTATAAATTAGAAACTGATGATTATATCACTATTCATATTCCAGAACCTGAAGATACTTCAATTTTACCAGAAGATATTCCTTTAGATGTAGTTTATGAAGATAGTGATGTTATTGTAGTCAATAAACCAACAGGTATGATTGTACATCCTTCTGCAGGTATTTATACAGGTACATTAGTGAATGCTTTATTATATCATTGTAAAGATTTATCTGGAATTAATGGTGTACATCGTCCAGGTATCGTACATCGTATTGATAAAGAAACAAGTGGTTTATTAATGGTTGCTAAAAACGACAATGCACATCAAAGTTTAAGTGAACAATTACAAGAACATAGTGTAACTCGTCGTTATTATGCATTAGTTCACGGATTAATACCACATGAAATGGGACGTATTGAAGCTCCTATTGGTAGAGATCCAAAAGACCGTCAAAAAATGTGTTGTACTGATAAAAACGCAAAAGATGCAATTACTAATTTTAAAGTAATTGAAAGATTTAATGATATGTGTTTAGTGGAATGTAGATTAGAAACTGGAAGAACGCATCAGATTCGTGTTCATATGGCATATATTGGTCATCCTGTTTATGGTGATCCTCAATATGGTCGTAGAAGAGATGATACATCTAATGGTCAATATTTACATGCTAAAATTTTAGGTTTTGTACATCCTTCTACTCAAGAAGAAATGTATTTTGAAAGTGAATTACCTGAATTTTTCCAAGAAAAAATTAATGAATTAAGAAGTATGATGGACTAGGAGGATACATATGAGTCAAGTTATTAGCTGGGATCAATATTTTATGGGGGTAGCTAAATTGTCTGCATATCGTTCGAAAGATCCAAATACTCAAGTAGGAGCATGTATTGTTTCTGAAGAAAATAAAATTATAGGTGTAGGATATAACGGACTTCCTTGGGGATGTGAAGATTCTGAATTTCCATGGGCAAATAGAGAAGGGGATTTAGTTGATACTAAATATCCTTATGTTGTACATGCTGAATTAAATGCTATTTTAAATAGTATTAAAACATTAAAAGGTTGTCGTATTTATGTCTCATTATTTCCATGTCATGAATGTGCTAAAGCAATTATTCAAAGTGGTATTTCTGAAATTTTATATGAAGATGATAAATACAATGGAACACCTAGTGATAAAGCAGCAAAAAGAATGTTAGATGCTGCAGGGGTTAAATATACAAAAATCCCACCATTTGAAATTTCAATAGGATAAAGAAAAAGTAAGAATTTATATTCTTACTTTTTTTCTAATAATATTTTTACTTTCTTAGTGTTAGTGAAATTAAGTTTAGCAACTTTAGTTAAAATCTTATCACCATATTTTAATCCAATCTTTGCTGCTACAGCATCAACATTTGATGATGTTCCTCTAGCTAGATTCATTTTTAAGCTTTTAGACATATTTGTATAATATTGTAAGTATGCATATTGAGATAAAATGTTTGCTGCTAATACAGCTAAGTATTTACTTTCTGCATTAGATTCGAAATTTATATCTCTTACAACAATAACATCATTTTTTAAATAATTATAATATGTTCTTGGCGAAACAAATTGATTCATGACTTTGATTTTTACATTTTGTTTAATCTTTTGCATAACATTGACAGTTGCCTGATTAAATAATTTAGATTTTATACTTGCAAGATTTAATCCGTCATTGACCATTTTGTTATAATGTGAATTATCTAATACAAGTAAACTATAAGTTAATTTATCTTTAATCTCCTTAGCAAAATTAATTATTTCCTGGTTGCTTAAAGAAGAAGGGTGTGGAATATTTAAATTTTTTAAAAATTCAATATCTTCATCAGATACATAACAAGAGACTATACATATTGGACCAAGATAATCAGCAGAACCAGTTTCAGCAGCACCGATATGATGTTGATTAAAATAATTGTCATTTAAAGATGGTGTATTTAATTCGATATCTTTAGCAATTTTTTTAGACCAAATTTTAGCTTCTGTTAAAGAGTTATCACCAATAAACTCAACAATGAAATCCTCTTTAGCAGTGATTTCACATCCAATAACTTCAGCTTTAAATAAACAATCTTCCTGATCAACATGTACCATCTGACTATCATAATATTTTTTCATTTTTTCTAATATAGTATTATCAATTTTTAATTTTATAGGTCTCACAAATATCACCTCTATATATATTTTAACACATTTTTAAGTTTTTTGACAGTGAAATTTAAAAATGTTATAATAATTGAACTTTATATAGTCTATATCAGTATAATTTTATTATACTATTTAATAATATTTTTATAAATAAAAAAGGAGTGATAGGTTTGAAGACAATTTATGAAATCTTAGAGATGAATAATATTATTAGTGAAGTTCAATCTTATTGTGCTTGTTCATTAGGTAAGAAGAAAGTATCAGAATTATCAATTATTGATGATTTAGATGATTTAAATGAATTATTGTCTAAAGTTAATGAAGCAATGAAATTTATTAATATTCAAGGAAGATTACCTTTAGGTGGGTTATCTGATATTCATATGTCACTTGAAAAAGCAAATCGAGATGGTGCGTTATTATCTGAAGAATTATTATCAGTAGCAAGACATTTAGAATGTGTAACAAGTGTTAAAAATTATTTTGCTTCTGCAGAATTGAAAACATCTGTTTTAAATGATTTATATACAGGATTAACTGATCACCCTTATTTATTACAGGAAATTTTAAGATGTATTATGCCTGATGGAGGAATTTATGATAATGCGACACCTACATTGAATTCCATTCGTAAAAAAATGAAATCAATGCAGACAAGTATTCGTCATACAATGGATTCTTATGTGAAAGAAACAAAAGATATTTTATCAATTGATACTATTGCATCTAGAAATGATAGACTTGTTTTACCAGTTAAAGCAGGTCATAAAAACGAAATTAATGGTTTAATACATGATCAAAGTTCAACAGGACATACTGTTTATATAGAACCAGAAAAAGTAGTTATGATGAATAATGAGTTAACACATTTGAAATCATTAGAAAGAGAAGAAATTCAAAAAATATTGTATGAATTATCTCAAAAAGTAAAAAATAATTATTATCATTTTCATTTTAATATGAAAATATTAGAAGAATTAGATTTTATATTTGCTAAAGGTTACTATGGATATATACATAAATGCTGTATTCCTAGTGTTGTAGAAAACGGAAGAAGTATTATTTTAAAAGAAGCGAGACATCCATTAATTGATCCTAAAAAAGTTGTCTCTAATACCATTAAATTAGAAAATCAGACTATGCTTTTAATTAGTGGAAGTAACACAGGTGGGAAAACTGTAACTTTAAAAACTGTAGGATTATTGTCTTTTATGGCATTATGCGGTTTGCCTGTACCAGCAATAGAAGCAACTATTCCATTATTTGATAATATATTTGTTGATTTAGGTGATGAACAGTCAATTGAACAGTCATTATCAACATTCTCTAGTCATATGAAAAAAGTAATTGATATATTAAATCATGCATCGCAAAATAGTTTGGTTATTCTAGATGAAATTGGTTCTGGTACTGATCCACAAGAAGGAGAAAGCTTAGCAGAAGTTATTTTAGCCCAATTTATTTCTATTGGTGCATTTGTTTTTGCGACTACCCATTATGGAAGATTAAAAACTTTTGCTAAAGAAACTCAAGAAATTATGTTAGCATCAGTTTCATTTGATTTAGAACAAATGAAACCTACATATAAACTTAAACTTGGAAGTGTTGGTCAATCTTATGCAATAGAAATTGCTCAAATTCTTGGTTTAGATAAAAAATTAGTTGATCAGGCAAAAGAAAAGAAATTATCTTCAATGAGTGAACATGAAAAACTGATGGAAGAGTTAGAAAAACAAAAAGAACAATTAAATTTAAAAGAAACACAATTAAATGAACTAATTGTTCAAAACAAAAAACAAGAGAAACAATATCAGCACAAAATTAATCTGATTGAGATGCAAAAAGAATCAATGATTAAAAAAGCTCAAAATGATGCGAATCTATTAATTGAAGAAGCGAAAAAGAATATAGATGAAGTCATGGAGAAAATGAAAAATACAAATTTAAAACAACATGAAGTTATTGATGCGAAAAAGAATTTAAATGATTTTTTATTTGTTGATGAAATTGAAATAGTTAAGCAAGATCATGAATTAAAAGTTGGTGATCATGTTAAAGTTATTAAAATGAATAGAGAAGGAGATATTGTAGAAATATTAAAGAATGGTATGATAAATGTCTCTATTTCAGGATTAAATGTTAAATTACATGAAGATGAAGTTCTATTTATTCATGGAAAGGTTAAAGAGAAGAAACCTAAAAAAGCAATGATTAAAAAGACGACTGTACAAAAAACAGGAACGTATGAAATAAATGTTATTGGTAAACGTTATGAAGAAGCAATGGAACTTGTTGATAAGTTCTTAGATGATGCACTTGTACTAAGTTATCCTCATGTTCGTATTGTTCATGGTATGGGAACAGGTGCTTTAAGAAAAGGAATTCACACTATGTTAAAAAAACATCCACGTGTTATCTCTTTTAGAGATGGGGGACCTAATGAAGGTGGATTAGGTGCAACATTAGCTTATTTTGAATGATGAATGAAAATATAAAACATAAACTTTCTTTATTACCATCGTCACCTGGATGTTATTTAATGAAAGATAAAGATGAGAAAGTTATTTATGTTGGTAAAGCTAAAAAATTAAAAAATAGGGTGACTTCTTATTTTACTGGTACTCATAATTATAAGACTACAAAATTAGTTAGTGAAATTTGTGATTTTGAATATATTGTAACTGATAGTGAAAAAGAAGCATTATTATTAGAGATAAATCTTATTAAAGATTATTCTCCTAAATATAATATTATGTTTATGGATAACACATATTATCCTTATATTCAGATGACAAAAGAAGAACATCCTAGATTGAAAATAGTCAGAAATGCAAAAGAAAAGAAAGCAAGACATTTTGGCCCTTTTCCTGATGCGACAGCAGCCAGAGAGACGTTTAAATTGCTTAATAGATTATTTCCTTTAAGAAAATGTAATCATATACCAAATAAACCATGTTTATATTATTCTTTAGGACAATGTTTAGCTCCTTGTATTGAAAATGTAGATCCTATGCAATATCAGGATATTACAAAATCAATTATTAAAATATTAAATGGAGACATAAAAGAAAAAGTAGATGAATTAACATTAAAAATGTTAAACGCAAGTGAAAATTTAAATTTTGAACAAGCCAAAGAGTATAGAGATCTGATTGCACATATCGAATATGTGACATCTAAACAGCATGTACAATTTAATGATGCAACAGATAGAGATATTCTAGGATATTATGTAGATAAAGGTTATTTAAGTTTACAGCTGTTTTTTATGAGAAATGGTAAGTTATTATCAAGAGATATTAATCTTGTTCCAGCAAGTGAAAATGTACAGGAAGATATAGAACAGTTTCTTGTATGTTTTTATCAAGAAAATACATTACCTAAAGAAATTCTTGTTCCTCATGATTTTGATACAACTATTTTAGAACAGATTGTTGACTGTAAAATTCTTAAACCACAAAAAGGAAATAAGCATCAGTTAGTTATGATGGCTAATGAAAATGCAAAAGAATCATTACAAAAGAAATTTATGTTAATGGAAAAAAATGAAGCAGCAACAATTGGAGCAATGAAACAGTTAGGGGAACTTTTACAAATACCAACACCCCATGTTATTGAGTTATTTGATAATTCAAATATTCAAGGAAGTTATGCCGTTGCAGGGATGGTATGTTTCAAAGATGGTCTTCCATCTAAAAAAGATTATCGTAAATTTAAGATAAAAACTGTAGAAGGTCCTGATGATTATGCAAGTATGAGAGAAGTTATTTATAGAAGATATTTCAGATTGCTTATGGAAGGTAAACCTATGCCTGATATGATTATTGTTGATGGGGGAAAAGGTCAGATTAAAGTAGCAAGAGAGGTTATTGAGTCTTTGAATCTGCCTATTACTATTTGCGGATTAGCAAAAAATGAAAAACATTCAACTGCAATGTTATTAGATAAAAATGCAAATGAAATTCCTATTTCGGCTAAAAGTGAATTATTCTTTTTATTAACAAGAATGCAAGATGAAGTGCATAGATATGCAATATCTTTTCATAAAAATGTAAGATCTAAATCTTTATTTGAATCATCTTTAGATCATATTGAAGGTATAGGTCCAAAAAGAAAAAAACAGCTTATGAATCATTTTAAAAGTGTTAAAAAGATGAAAGAAGCTTCATTAGAAGAACTAAGTGAAATATTACCAGAAAAAATAGCTTTGGAGTTATATAAATCTTTTCGTGATGAGAATCACCAATAATGAGTTTATATCATATTATATATTGGTGATATGATGCATTCATTACTAACAAAACGTGAATATGAAATTTTTAACTTACTTGTTAAAAATTATTCTACAAAAGATATATCATTTAGTTTAGGAATAAGTGAAAAAACAGTGAGAAATCATATTTCAAACGTAATACAGAAATTATCTGTAGAAAGTAGAATACAAGCAGTTTTAGAATTAATTCGTTTAAAAGAAATTGAATTATAATCAATTTCTTTTCTTTTTATAAAGTATATGTTATATTATAAACACTGATGAGGTGAAATTATGAAAGTCAAAACATGGCATTTATTTTTGATTGTAACTGTACTTTTTATAGTTTCTTTTTATGTAGTCAATCGTAGATTTGATAAGTTTTATCGTATTAATGGGATAAATAATGAAAATCGTATTTTATTAGAAACTTATTTATCTGAAGAAGAACAGGTATTTTTAGTTGATAATCAGATTTCTCTAGATCTATTTATTGATTATTTAGAAGATGAAAATTTTCAGTTACATAATTATAGATACTATAATTTGTTAAAAGATACAAAAAGATATTCAAAAAATGAAATTGTTGAATTAGGCAATAACATTTCTAATAAAACCAATGAAGAATTTAAAGAAAAAGGGTTTGAATGTGCGAAAACTATAATTAAACAAGGTTTAGAAAAAGCTTATATTAAAAAGAATAATTTTAATTTTGATTATTTAAAGATGTATAAAAATATAAAAGGATTATATGAAAAAGATGATTATATTTATATTAATCACTTAAATGATTATGTAAAAATATTAAATAGTTATAATATTACAGATTTAAATCACTGTAGTACTATTATTGAACTTTTATCAAATGCTTTTACAAAAGAAACTTTATATGATTATTTTCATTATAATTATAATGAAAATGTGCATATGATATTTAATCCGTATGATTTGACAACTATTGTTAATTCTTCAAATTATATAGGTGCTTTTGAACCTGATAATCTTATTTTAATTCAAGATGTTCCAAGAATTAGATATTCTATGTATCTTCAAGGGGATGCATATTATGGATTGTTAAATATGTATAATGACTTAAAAAATTATTATCAAGGCTTCTTATTAAAAGAATCATATATTAGTTACGATAAACTTGAATCTGGTGGTGGGTTTGCTGAAGCACAGCTTGGGCTTACTATAGATGTTACACAATCAGAAACACCATATGATATATTTGAAGAGACTGATATTTCAAAATGGTTACAAGATAATGCACATAAATATGGATACGTATTAAGATATCCAAAAAATAAAGAAACTTATACACATCATGAATATGATCCACATATATATAGATATGTTGGTATAGAACATGCAACAAATATATATAATCAATCATTATCGTTAGATGAATATGTAGAAACAATAGACACAGAATAGACTGTGTCTTTTTTGTTCTAATATTATTGAATATTCATATACTTTATTGAGGTGCATATATGAACAAAATATTAAAAGTCTGTATTATTATGAGTATAGTTATAGGAGTCTTTGCGTTAAAGTTTTTTAATAAAAATGAAGAAGTAGGTCTTGAAACGTACAGTGAACTTGTTTTTTCTGATTCTAATGATAATTTAATTCCAATTTCAATACCTTATAATAGTGCAAAAGATTTTGAAATGGATTTAAAAAATAAGTTTATTATTATGCAATCTGATGATTTTTCATCATATGGTTTAAAGCCAGTATTATCAAAAAATCTTGTTTTAAATTATGCATATAAGGATAATGGAACTTTATATATGGATTTTAATGATGAACTTTATAGTAATGCTCCTATGGATATTATTGAATTAATATCGTATATGGTTAAAGATGAAAGTGATATCGAAAATGTCCAATTAAGTATAAATGATAAAATAGAACAATATTTTCCTAATAGTTATCTTCCTATGAAGTTTAATAGTAAGGATTTAGGTTTAAATAATTTTATAGATGTTTCAAAAACTATAACAAAATCTGAAAGTCTTACTTTTTATAAAAAAATGATCAATAACAATGAAGAAATTTTTGTTCCGTATACTTTAAGAGTTGATGATTCTTGTAGCTTTCAAGATAAAATTAATCAATTATTATCAAAAATAGATTCTTCTATAGAAGTCGAAAAGGTAAAATATGAAGATAAGGTTGCTGAAATCTATTTATCTTCTAATATTTTATTAGATAATGAAACAGTTGATTCGAAATTAGAGGAATGTATATATTTATCTGTTTTATCTATTGATGAAGTTAATGATATTAAACTATTTATAAATAATGAACAGGTTAGTCAGTATAATGGTAAAGAAATTTGTATAAATTTTATTGAATAGTAGAAATAATTAAGGAAGTTAGGTATAATGTTTTAGGTGATAAAAATGAAAAGGATTTTAGTAATGTCAGATAATCATGGTGATGATACTATATTTGACTGGTTAAAAGAAAAAGAAAAAAATATTGATTTTTATATTCATTGTGGAGATAGTGAAGCATATTATGAACAAAAATTAACAGGATTTATTTGTGTTAAAGGAAATAATGACTGGCATTTGAATTTACCTGAACAGGCAAAAATCAAAGTTGAAGATATGAATATTCTTGTTATGCATGGTCATAAATTAGGATATTGGAATAGGGCATATGCAATGAATGATGCTCTTAGCGTTAATAACTGCCAAATTTTAATTTCTGGTCATACTCATATTCCTATGTTTGAAAATGATGGAGACTTTTATTACATTAATCCAGGATCAACTTCTTTACCTAGAGGGGGAAGTCCAAGAAGTTATTGTATTGTAACTATTGATGGAAAAAAAGTAGATTGTGAATTTAAGACGATTAAAAAATAGTTAAGATTACTCTTAACTATTTTTATTTCTTTCATATATAATTTTTAATCCTTTAAAAGTTAAATCAGGATCATATATATCAATTTTATCAGTGTGTTCAGAAATGATTCTTCCTAAACCACCAGTTGCAATAACTTTTAAATCTT
>JAZLDV010000092.1:0-21335 GCA_045614925.1 Coprobacillaceae bacterium
CCTGTATCTATAGTAGGATGTAACTACATCCCTCCTATACCTAAACAAAAAGAAGTCATTGAAAACATAACAAATATAATTAATAGTTCTAAACCTATCATAGATATAGCTATAGAACTATGTCTATATTGTATGAAGACACAGATATTTCTTGATGGAAACAAACGTTCTTCAATCATATTTGCCAATCATTATTTAATATCTAAAGGTCAAGGTTTCTTAATTATACCTGAAAAAGACGTTAGAGAATTTAGGTTATTGTTAGTAAGATATTATGAAGGTGAAGACATATCTAAAATCAGTCAATTTATGAAAGATAAATGCTGGAATACTTTTTAAAAATAGGGAACCTGTTGTAACATTTCATCCTTTAAATAATATATATTTCATTAAATACTTTACAATTTTTATATATAACCATTATATATATTATTATATAATTATCTTTGAAAGAAGGAATAGTATGAGTATAGAAAGAGATATCTTTGATAGATATGTAGTCGATACAGATAAGTTAATTGAATATGGTTTTATATATAGAGATGATATGTTTATATATTCTAAGACAATTATGAATGATGAATTCATGATTGTTGTTGAATATAGTAAAGATATGATTGGTAAGGTTATCGATTTGTCTTTTGATGAAGAGTATACAAACTACAGATTAAATGTATTAGGCGATTATGCCTCTGATATCAAGAATGAGTTTGTAAAGTTATTGTGTGATATTAGAGATAAATGCTGTAATAAGAGAGTATTTATATATGATCAGCCAAATACAATTAATGATTATATATTTGATACATATAGGCTTGAACCAGCATTTTTGTTTGCTAAAGATCCACATCTTGCAATCTATAGAAATAATAAGGATAAATGGTTTGCAATAATTATGCATTTACCGTTTAATACTGTTGATAAATCATCTCATCGTTTAGATATTGTTGAAGTTATGAATATAAAAGTTAAACCTGATAGTTTAGAAGATTTATTAAAGGTTAATGGAATATATGAAGCATATCATATGAATAAGAAACATTGGGTATCGGTTGTATTGGATGGCACTATTGATAATCAGTATATCTTTGAACTAATTGATAATAGTTATACATTAGTAAGTAAAAAGAAGTAAGCTGTTTTATTAAAGCCTACTTCTTTTTAAAATAAACAACGAAAAGAAAAAAGAATCAGAATAAAAGAAACATATAAACACAAAATCATATACATCATTTCAAAAAACAATAATCCTCCAACACTTACAATCCAAAGTCTTAATATATATAATAAAATCACATAATACTGATACTGAATCTGTATAACTTTAAATCTTTTATGATTTCCAATAACAATAATACTTAATACAACACATATAAGATGAAAAGGAATAAACCATTTAAAACATATAAACTGAAGAAGCAGACAGATTCCACATATCAGCTGTAATTTCCTGATTTTTATAACCATCATACAATCACCTATGTCATTATATGTCATAAAAAGAAAAATAATTCCATTTCTGGAATTATTTAAACAATTGTCCTAATTTATCATATATATCTTGTAAATCCTGACCATTAATAAAATTCATTAAGTCATCATACATATTTTTAAACTGATCACTTTGAATAAAATTATTTAAATCTGATGTTAACTGATTATAAGCATCACTAGAAGTAAAATTTTTAATATCTTCTATTGCAGATTTAAACTGTTCACTATTTATATATTCATTTAACTGAGTCATATATTGTTCATATTGCTCACTATTTTTAAAATCTTCTACACTCTTATATAACTTTTCTAAGTTTTCTTGTGATAAAAATGATTGCATCTGTGACATATATTCTTTATAAACTTCACTTTCTTGAAGTGATTGAATTGTCCCCACTGCTTTATCACTATAATTTTTAATAGACGAAGAAACAATATAATATAACTGATCTTTTTCTAATACTTCTACAACATTAATATAAGGAATACTTAAATCCTCTCCATAATTTAATAAACCAGTATATGCATATAAAGATTCATTATCTGATAAAGATTGAATCTTTATCATCTTAAAATCATTATAATTATTTTCTAATAAAGATGTCACTTTATCTTGAGTATCTAAACATTGTTTTAGCAATGTTTCATCTTTACTCACAATAGCTTCCATATATCCTTTAATTACACTTTCAGGTGATGCGTTAACATCATTGTTTGAACACCCTGCAAATAATAAACAAAACACTAATAATAATATCTTTTTCATAATTTCTCCTATTTAAATGTGACCATTTCTTCTATTGATTTTCTTTTCTTAGTTCTTAATACTTCATCACTATGTGCATATCCTAAAGTAATAACTAATCTGATAGTTTCATCAATCCCACATAACTTTCTAATCTTTTCATCATCTAACCACCCTAAAATACAAGTCTCTAATCCTAAAGATGTTGCTTGTGATGTAAGATATGCAACCATAATTCCTATATCAATAGAACGATAATCATTTCCTTTAATCTTTGCACCTAATGCAGCACTTTTATTATATGGTTTTTCACTAATAACAAGTAAAACTGGTGCCTGTACTGCAAACTTATTTAATCCCATACCTGCTGTTGCTTTAGCAACTTCCTTACCTAATTCACCAGTACATACACTAATATGATATGGCTGAGAATTACATGCAGAAGGAGCTAACAATGCAGCTTCTAATATAGATTCTATTTTTTCTTTTTCTACTTCTCTATTTTCATCATAATGACGACATGATTGTCTTTTATTTGCGATATCTAAAAATTCCATATATCTTCCTCCTATACTTTAATCACATCAACAATGTACTCACACATAACAGTATCTACACACCATACATTATTATCAGTTACACCTAACTTATAACCATCATTATACATCTTTTTTGCATCTATTTTTAATACAACCGGTTCTTTTTTCCATCTTTTTGCAGATTGAGAAGCACTTTCAACATTATCATTCATATGAACAGCATGTCTTTGCATCTTACTTATATATCCACATTCATTAATTTTATCATAGGCCTCTTTATGAGTCCCATGATATAAATAATCAGGAGGAGTAATATAATGTAATTCAACTTCTACAAAACTTAAAGAATGTCCCTGATTTGCTTTAATATATTCAAATTCATCTTTAAATTTATATCTTTGTTTTTTATCAGTTTCAACTATTTTCTTTAATAATTCTAAATCCAAATGATACGTTCCCTTATTATTCATATTTACAATCAATTCTTCTACACTTACATATCCATACTTATCCATATGAAGATTCAAATCTTCAGGATGATGTCTTAATAAGTAACTCAAATATATAGATAATTTATTCATATAAACCTCCTAATACTTATATTTATTTTTATACATAAAAATAAATATAAAAGAAATTATGCACGCTAAGCCTTCAGCAACTATAACACTACACCATATTCCATTTAAACCAAAATACTTTGGAATAATCATAATACATAATACCTGAAATACTAACGTTCTAAGACCCGATAATAAAGCAGAAACAACCCCATTATTTAATGCAGTAAATAATGAAGAAGAAAATATTCCAAAACCACAAAAGAAAAATGAATACGAATAAATCATAAAAGCTTGATATGTCATATCACATAAAATCTGATCATAACCTACAAACAATAATGCCATAGGTTTAGCAAGCAATAAAGATAAAAGCGTTAAAGCTATACCTAGTCCACTCATAATTATCATACTTTTACGAAATACATTCTTTAGTTCTTTATGATTTTGTGCCCCATAATTATATCCAATAATTGGTGCACTCCCTATAGAATATCCTATAAAAATCGCTATAAAAATAAAATTCACATACATTAAAACACCATAAGCAGCAATACCATTTTCACCTGCATATTCTATCAATTGAAAATTATATAAAACAGAAACAACTGAAATAGAAATATTAGTAACAAGTTCTGAAGATCCATTTGTACAAGTATGAAATAATGCTCTTAAATTCATTTTTGGCTTTACAAACCTCAACAAACAATCCTGACTAGAAATAAAATAAAACACAGGAATAATCCCACCTATAAGCTGAGAAATAGACGTTGCTAGAGCAGCTCCTTCTACTCCCCATCTAAACACTCCTACTAAAAGATAATCTAAAACCATATTAGTCACACCTGCTATTAAAGTTACAATAAGACCTAAATTAGGTTTTTCTGCAGTAATTAAAAAACTTTGAAACATATTCTGTAACATAAACATAGGTAATGCAAACAGTACGATTCTTCCATAACGTATACATAAAGACACCATATTTCCAGTTGCCCCTAAAAATAAAGTCACAGGTCTAATAAACAATATAGACACAAAAGAACATACAATCCCTACAATAAAAGCAGTTAACACAATCAATGTAAATATTTCACACGCTTTTTTATTTTTACCTTCTCCTAACGTTTTAGCAACCAATGCACTACCACCAGTCCCAAACATAAAACCTAATCCACCAACAATCATAATAAAAGGCATAATCAGATTCACTGCAGCAAAAGCACTTTTCCCCGCATAATTAGATACAAAATATCCATCAACAACTCCATATATAGAAGTAAAAACCATCATAACAATTGATGGTAATATAAACATAAATAATCTTTTATAATCAAAATGATCAGATAACGCTATATTCATAATCCACCTCCATCACTCGATTTTACAGTAAAAGATAAAAATTAACAATATAAAAACCTGTATTTACATACAGGTTAATCATAATCTTCCATATCTCTGACTACATCTTTTAACATATCTCTTATTGATAATTCATATGGACATCTTGTTTCACAAAGACCACATTCAATACAATCTTTTGCTCTTTTACTCATTGAATAATAACGATCTTTAGCCCAATCAGCCAATCCATAATGTCTTAAATAATTTACAAATAAGAAGTTAGAAGGAATATTAATACCCATTGGACAAGGTGCACAATATCCACAACGTCTACAGAAATTATTTCCTAATTCTTTTACAATGTTTTCACATTCTGCTAACTCTTCTTTAGATAACTCTCCTAAACTTACAGCATTTGCATTTTCTTTGACTTCTTCTATTGTAGCCATACCAGGAATCACAATTGTATTATATGGATTATTTAAAATATATTTCATAGCTAAAGTTCCATTTGTAATATTTCCTCCAGCCATAGGTTTCATAGAAATAAATGCTATATTCTTTTCATAACATTCTTTCATTAAATCTATTCCTTGATTTTCTACAATATTAAATGGAAACATAATTGTTTCAATTTCATTTTCATATTCTCTAATTAATCTTTCAAACGCTTCTTTACCATGAGCACTTGCTCCAATATGACCAATCTTACCTTCTTGTTTAGCCTCTAATAAAGCTTTATAAGCTCCTTTATCAGAAAAACATAAACTAAACTCTTCATCTGTTTTAATATTATGAATCTGATATAAATCAATATAATCAGTTTTTAAATTATCTAAAGAAATCTGTATATCTCTTTTCATTGACTCATAATCTCTAGACATAGATTTAGTCGCAATAATAAACTTATCTCTTCTACCAACTAATGCTTCACCAATATAAGATTCAGAAACACTATATCCTCTTGCTGTATCAATAAAATTAATTCCCTGATTAACACATTCATCAATCAGTTCCACACATTCTTTCATTCCTATTCTTTGTACTGGAATACCACCTAATCCTACTACTGATACATTTAAACCTGTTTTACCTAAAATTCTATATTCCACAACAATCACCTCTACTTTATTGTAAAACTAAAGTAAAAAATTGTACATAAAAAAAACAGAATATTTCTATTCTGTTAATTAATCACATTAATAATTCCACTAATTCCTAACATCACATAAGTCAGTTTACGAACTAATGTTCCATCAATTCTATCAACAATTCTATTTGCAATATTTAAACCTAATACAATTCCTACCATACCACATAAAATCACTGGAATAAGTTCTAAAGTTAAAATACCACTCATAGTTCTATATACAGTTACATAAACACCTTTTACAAAGAAAAAACATTGAATCGTTCCTAAATATTCTTCTTTAGATGATGTCTGTGATAAATAATAGATAACCATTAATGGTCCACCAATTCCAAACAGACCATCACATACAGAAGAAACAGTTAAACATAATAAAGAAGCAAATAAACCTAACTTACCACTTTTATCTTTAGCAAAAAATAAATAATATAAAGATAAAACAATTAAGAATACACCTAACATCTTCTTTAAAAGATCCTGATTAATATTTACTGCATATGTAATTGCAAATGAACTAACAGTTAAACATAAAACACAAGGAAGCAAAGCTTTCTTGTAATGAATAGAATGTCTGTATCTATAACACATCATAAAACATAAAATAAGACAGATAGCGCTTGATAAACCAGCAGCAACAGGAATCATAAATAATGTAGGAAGAATCATCATTAAAACAATACCTCCACCAAAACCAGTAATTCCTTGTACTATACCAGACATAATAGCGACTAACCCGATAATTAAACCACTATACATAATACACCTCCAAAAACATGATGATTATACCTGTTTTTGATAAAGTATTCAAGTTAATCGTTTTTTAACTGATTTAATGATGAAGAAATAATCTTAGATAAAATCCTAATATCAAAATCTATCTGTTTATCACTTAAAACCAATCTATAATCTAATGGAACCAATATTTCTTTTAAAAGATGTTCTCTTTGTATTTTTGTTAATTGTCCTAATTCCCCTAATATCATTTTTCTTTGAGTATCACTTAATTTTCCTTCATATTTATCTCTCTTCCCTACTTTTAATAAAGATGAATCATGCATTGATTCATGAAAATATCCTTCTATTAAAGCAAAGACATCATTCACTAAACTTGATGCATGAATAACAGTAGGCACTCCTATGGCAAGAACTGGAACATTTAGAGTTCTTTGATTAATCCCTTTTCTATGATTTCCTATTCCACTGCCAGGATATATACCTGTATTATTAATCTGAATCACATGGCATAATTTTTCATAATTCTTTGCACATAAAGAATCAATCGCAATTACAATATCCACATCAAAATCTTTCACAATACTTTCTACATAAGATGCACTTTCAATTCCGCTTTGTGCACTTACTCCAGGAATAATACATATATAATCATATAGATGTTCACTATGTCTTTGCATCATATCATAATGATGTGTCGCATTAAGAGAAGATAATGTGAATGGACCTAAAGCATCACAGCTTAAATCCTTATTTCCTAATCCAACAATAAGAATTGTTGGATCATTTATATCAAATGATTTTATGAGTTTTTTTATATGTGTACTCATAGTATCAGCAATAACATTCATATATTCATAAGAAGAAAATGATATTTCAATATATGTTCCTATATCATAATGATACAGATCACTTTCTTTTAATATCTCATATGTTTCAATCTTAATATCTTTAATCTTTTCTTCTTTATAAGTATAATCCTGATTCACTAATGCTCCTTCTAATACTTCAAAAGCCAAATCACTTACATATCTTTTATTTTTCATATTCTCACCTATTTTAGTATTCACATGAAAAAAAATGTTAAACATTAAAATAAAGATTGATTTATTGTTAAATTTTTGTTAAAATAACATGGCGTAAAGAATAAAAGGAGAGGTGAACGACAATGGCAAACATGAAACAACAAATTAAACGTTATAAAAACGCAGATAAAAAACGTGCAATCAACAATTCTTATAAAAGTGCTTTAAAAACAGCTATTAAAAACGTAAGAGCTGAAGTTGAAGCTGGTAATAAAGAAGCTGCAGTTGCAGCATATAACGTAGCTGCATCTAAATTAGATGCTTCTGTAAGCAAAGGTTTCCATCATAAAAACTATGCTAACAGACAAAAATCTAGATTAGCTAAATTAGTAAACTCTATCTAATATAAGATAGAGTTTTTTATTTTGTCATTATTTGACATTTTTTTATAATCTATCTATCATATACTATATATGGAGGATAAAAATTATGGAACAAAAAGATATTGAATTAAAATATACTTGGGATTTATCTTTAATTTATAAAAATCATAGTGATTTTTATAATGATTTAGATAAAGCAAAAGAACTATTACAACAGTTAAAAAAGAATAAAGATCTATTTCTTTCATCTATTGAGCATTTTATAGCTTTTCATGACACATATTGTCAATTATCAAGATATGTCTCTAAATTACATTGCTTTGCACATATGAATACAGACGTTAATCCTTTTAATCAGGATTATCAATCTATGCTTGCAAGTGTAGGAGGATTATATGAAGAGATATCTGCTTCATTAGATTTCTATAGTGTTTATATGATAGAACAAAGTGAAAAAGTAAAAGACTATTTAAAAGATGAAAGATTAAATAAATATAAATATAGTATTGAATGCATTTTAAGAGAAAAAGAACATACTTTATCAAAAGAAGAAGAAACTTTAATTTCTAAAACATATGCAATCAGTGATACTGGATCTAAAGTATTTGAATCTTTAAGATTAGAACATGAACCTGTCATTATTGATGGAAAAGAACATGTATTAAATAGTGCAACTTTATCAGAATTCTTAAAAAATAAAGATCAAAAAGTAAGAGAACAGGCTTATACAAATTTCTTTAAAGAATATAAGAAATTTGAAAATACATTTGCACTAACTTTAGCAGGTGTTATGAAAAAAGATGCTTTTTATGCAGATATAAGAAAATTTGAAACACCATTACATCAAAGTTTATTTGAAGATAATGTTCCAGTAGAATTATTTGAAAAAATATTAGAAAAAGCAAACAATCAATATATATCTTATTTCCATTCTTATAACAAATTAAAGAAACAATTATTAAATACTGATACTTTATATAATTATGATTTAAATGTTCCTTTAGTAAGTTATAAAAGTAAAAAATATAGTATTGAAGAATGCTTTGATATCATTTTAGAAGTAACAAGTATTTTTGGAAAAGAATATACAGATATTATTCAATTAGCTAAAGATGAAAGATGGATTGACTTCTATCCTTATAAAGGAAAACGAGCAGGTGCTTATTCAAGTGGATGTTATGACACTAGACCATTTATCTTAATGAATTTTATTGGTGATTATAATTCACTATCAACTATGATTCATGAATTAGGTCATAGTGTTCATTCATATCTTTCAACACATTATCAAGACGATGCAAACTATGATTATAAGATTTTTGTTGCAGAAGTTGCTTCTACTGTCAATGAGACATTATTAATCAACTATATGTTACAACATGCCTCAAGTGATGAAGAAAAAGCTTATTTCTTATATGAATTATTAGAATCATGTGTCGGACTAATATACAGACAGCCTATGTATGCAAAATTTGAACATATTTTACATACATATGCAAAAGATAATGTTCCAATGAGTGCAAAATCAATTACAGACTTATATATGGCTATTAATAAAGATTATTATGGAGATGCAGTTACATTAAATGAATATGTAGGACATTCATGTTTCCATATTCCGCATTTCTATTATAATTATTATGTTTATAAATATACTTTAGGTATGACTTGTGCATTAGCTATTGTTTCAAGATTACTTAAAGGTGATGAAAAACAAAAAGAAGATTATTTAAATTTCTTAAAATCAGGTGGAAGCAAAGATCCTGTTGATCTATTAAAAGATGCTTCTATTGATCCATTAGATGATGCATTATATGATGAAGCTTATGAATATTTTAATCATACTTTAAAACAATTTAAAGATATTATGAAATAACAAAACTGTGAATTAAGATTATTCTTAGTTCACAGTTTTATCTTTTCTTTTCATGTTTAAAGAAATATTATATAATAAAAGAGGAATTAAAGGAGGACACAATATGAGAAAAGTTGTTGTGATTACTGGTGCAACTGATGGTATAGGTAAAGCATTGGCTTTACTTCTTAAAGATGATTATGATTTAGCACTATGTGGAAGAAATGAAGATAAAATGAATAATTTATTAAAAGATTTAGACAAAGATCATGTTTATTATGAATGTTTTGATATTGTTGATGATAAAAAACGTGATGAGTTCTGTGATCGTGTTTTAGATCATTATGATCATATTGATGTATTAGTGAATAATGCTGGTGCAAATACAAAAAAAGATAAAGTCACTGATATTAATTTAGCTGATTTGAGATATATGTTTGAATTAAACTGTGTAAGTTCTTTAGGAATGATTCAAAAATTTTATCCAATTATGTCTAAGCAAAAATCAGGTCTTATTATGAATATTTTAAGTACTTGCTGTTTATTTAATAATCCTATGGCAGGAAGCTATAGTGCTGCTAAGGATGCAATGGAAGGTATTAGTAAGATTTTATTAAAAGAAGTTAAAGGTGAAAATATTGGAGTATGTAATGTATATCCAGGTGGTACAGATACTTCATTTAGAGCTATTCCTAACCATACATATTTAAAACCTGAAACTGTTGCGAAAATGATGAAAGCATGTATTGAAAATGATGAAGGCTGTGTTCATGATATAGTTATCAGACCTCATATTGAAGACAATATTGCTTAAGAAAAGAGGAAAACAAATGAAAAGAAATGAAACTCATTCTTTTAAAGTAGGAAATCTGACATTAGGTGGAAATAATCATGTGATTATTCAATCTATGTGTAATACAAAAACAAAGAATGTTAAAGATACTGTTGAACAGATTTTAAAATTAGAAGATGCAGGATGCGAAATTATTCGTGTTGCGATCTTTGATAAAGAAGATGCAATGGCAATTAAAGAAATTAAAGAACAGATTCATATTCCTTTAGTTGCTGATATCCATTTTGATTATAAATTAGCTTTATTATGTATTGAAAATGGTATTGATAAGATTAGAATTAATCCAGGTAATATTGGTTCTATGGATAAAGTTAAAGCTGTTGTAGAAGCCTGTAAAGAAAAACATATTCCAATTCGAATTGGTGTAAATGGTGGGTCTTTAGAAAAAGAAATCTTAGATAAATATGGTAAACCTACAGCACAAGGCATGATTGAAAGTGCACAAAAACATATCGATATATTAGAAAGTTTAGATTTTCATGATTATGCAATATCATTAAAATCTTCTAATACTTTATTAACAATTGAAGCCTATACTCTAGCAAGCAATACATTTAATTGTCCTTTACATATTGGTGTAACAGAAGCTGGAACAAGACTAGGTGGAACAATTAAATCAAGTTTAGGTATTGGAACTTTATTATATAACGGTATTGGAAATACTATTCGTGTATCTTTAAGTGATGATCCTGTTGAAGAAATCAAAGTAGCAAAAACATTATTAAAAGAATTAGAATTAATTAACAATGTTCCTACCCTTGTATCATGTCCAACATGTGGAAGAATTCAATATAACTTAATTCCTGTTGCTAAAGAAATCGAAGATTTCTTAAACAACATTCATGCTGATATAACTGTTGCTATTATGGGATGTGCGGTTAATGGTCCTGGTGAAGCAAAACATGCTGATATTGGTATAGCTGGTGGAGTTAAAGAAGGATTATTGATTAAAAAAGGTGAAATCATAAAAAAAGTAAAACAAGAAGATATGATTGATGTTTTAAAAGAAGAAATTTTAAAAATGGTTAAATAAAAAATGAGAGTATGATTTTAAATCATACTCTCTTTTATGTTAACAAATGTTTGATTTTTAAACATATCTATTTCTTCTTTGTATGGTGCTTTTCCTTCAATATAAGGTGTTTCTAAGATTTTAGGAACATCTTTTAATCTAGGATTATTAACGATAGAATTTAAAATATCAAATCCAATATACCCATGACCAATATTTTCATGTCTATCTTTTCTTGCGCCACGTACATTTTTAGAATCATTAATATGAATAGCTAAAATACGTTCAATACCGATTCTTTCATCGACTTCATCTAAAATTTTATCAAATTCATTTAAATCATATCCACTATCATGTAAATGACAAGTATCTAAACAGATTCCTAACATTTCTCCATGTTTTACATTTTCAATCATATACTGAATCTGATCAAGTGAACATCCAAGTTCACTCCCTTTTCCAGCCATAGTTTCTAATGCAATTTTTACATGAGATGTAGGGTCAATTGCCATATCTAACCCTTTAATAATCTGTTGTAACCCTGCTTCATCACCTGCTTTAACATGTGAGCCAGGATGTAAGACTAAACGTGATGCCCCAATTGCTTCACATCTTTGAATTTCTTCTTTTAAGAATCTTACAGCTAAATCAAATGTTTCAGGTTTAATTGTATTTGCCAGATTGATGATATATGGTGCATGCACTACAACATCATCAATATTGATTCCTGCTTCTTTCATTTTTGCTTTTGCTTCTTCTACTTTTAAAGCATCAACTGGTTTTCTTGCGGTATTTTGTGGTGCACCAGTATAAAACATAAATGTTGTAGCACCATAAGATAAAGCTTCGTTTACTGAACCTAATAGCATATCTTTACCGCTCATAGATACATGACTACCAATTTTTAACATCTTATAGTCCTTCTCTTTCACGTTTTTCTCTTTGTGCCTGTTTAGCACGTTCTTTTTTCTGTCTACGAATATCAGCCTGAATCATATTACGTTTTTCTTTTCTTACTAATTTTTCAATTTCCATTTTACGTTTCTTTTTATATCCAGGTTTAACTTTTGCTGGTTTTCTTACCATTGAAGTAATTTGTTTTTCTAATTCAGTTTGTTTTTTAACTCTTGATTTACGTTTTTCTCTGACTGTTCCATCAACAAATCCAGTAGATTTTAATTCTTTGACTTCAAAAGTAATTCCTTTTTTCTCTAAAGCATGAACCATTGCTTCATTTGTTGTATCATACATGCTATAACATTCACCTGTATATTTACCTCTTCCACAACGTCCACTTCTATGAATATAGAAATCCATTTCTGTTGGGAATTCCATATTGATAATATGACTAGCACCATCAATATCAATACCTCTTGCTGCAATATCAGTTGCAACAATATATTGATAATCCATATTTTTAATACGTCTCATCATTTGACGTCTTTCTCTAGGTTCTAAGTCCCCATGAATTTCTCCGACTTTATATCCATCTTCTCTTAATTTTTTAGTTAAATCTGCTGCTTCTGTTCTTTTATTGGCAAAGATAATACAAATATATGGATCAATAGCACCCATAATATTTTTTAATAATTCATATCTGTTTCTATGTTTTGTTGGAACTAAATAATGTGATACATTTCTTGATGATGTTAATTGTTCATCAATTTCAATAATTTTAGGAGCATTCATGTATTTTTGTAAGAATGGTCTTAACATTAATGGAATTGTTGCAGAGAACACTAACATTTGTAAGTTATCTTTCATTTTACCTAAAACTGCATCTAAGTCTTCTAAGTATCCAAATTCTAAAGTCATATCTGCTTCATCTACTACAAAGATATCAGCAGTTGTAATTTTTAAAGCCTGTTCATCTAAAGATAAATCTTTAATTCTTCCAGGTGTTCCAATAACGATATGTGGCTGAGTTGATAATTTTCCAATTGCTTTTTGTTTATCACTTCCACCAATAATTAAAGATACTCTTAAATCCGGATTATGTTTTGTAAATAATCTTGCATTTTCATAAATTTGAGAAGCTAATTCTCTTGTAGGTGCAGTAATAACTGCTTGTACAAAATCCGCTTCTACATCAATCATATCTACGATTGGTAACAAGAAAGCATGAGTTTTTCCTGTTCCTGTTTGTGAGATTCCGATTACATCTCTATGTTTATATACTAAAGGCATAATTTCTTTTTGTATTTTTGTTGGAGTTTCAAATTTTAATTCTTTAATTGTTTCTTGAACAAATTCTTTAAACTGATAATCACTAAATTTCTTCATTTTTATATCCTCCTTATAAGCCATATGATTATACACTAACAATCTAAAAAAAGCAAATAGCTAAAATCATTATTTTCTTGATTTTATCACACTTTTTATAAATAAGAATATATTGATATAGGAGGTGAGGACTATGTATCCTTATGGTCAATATCCATATATGATGAATATGCAATATCCACCCTATCCAAAACCATCATTACTTGCTAATGTCAAATATTCAATCAATCAGTTAAATCTATCTTCAACTTTACAGACAACACAAAAAACAATTTATACTATTAATCAGATTATTCCTATTATTAATCAATTAAGACCAATTATCCACAATGCATCAACTGCTTTTAGAGTTGCTAAAACAATGAAAAATTTCAATTTTGATGATATAGATGAACAAGTGACTATTATTGAAAAGTAGGTTTAGTTTTAAACCTACTTTATGTTATAATAAATAAGGGTGATATTATGGAAGTTATAGGAATTATGCCTAGAGGTTATTGTAAAGGTGTTGTAAGAGCTATTGATATAGCAAAAAAAGCAAGCACTCATGATAAACCTATTTATATCTTAGGAATGATTGTACATAATCAGTATATTGTTAATGCATTAAAAGATTTAGGTGTCTATACTATAGATATTAAAGGAAAAACAAGATTAGAATTATTAGATGAAATAGAAGAAGGAACTGTCATTATTACTGCTCATGGTGCAAGTCAGAAAGTATTTGATAAAGCAAAAAGTAAAGGATTAAATGTAATAGATGCATCTTGTTTAGATGTAATTAAAACACATGATCTAATTAAAGATTGCTTAAAGAAAGGCTATGAAATCTTATATATAGGGAAAAACGGACATCCTGAAGCAGAAGGTGCAATTTCTATAGATGAAGATCATATCCATCTGATTCAAAATAAAGAAGATATTGATAAGTTAGATAAAGATTTAAATTATGTCATTACAAACCAGACAACAATGTCTTTATATGATGTTTATAATTTATGTGAATATGCTTCCTCTACATTAAATCATGTAGAAATTGCAAAAGAAACATGTACTGCTACAAAAGTAAGACAGGAAGCAATAAAAAACATAGATGAAGATGTTGATTTAGTCATTATTGTAGGTGATCCTCATTCTAACAATACCCAAAAATTAGCATCTATTGCTTCTAGCAGTAAAGAAGTCTGTATGATAGAAAGTATTAATGATTTAGATTTAAATATATTAAATAACAAAAAGAAAGTTGCTGTTTCTTCAGGAGCTTCTACACCAACTTATCTTACAAACCAGATTATAGATTTTATTGCACAATATGATCAAAATAATAAAGATACACATCAAAAACCAGATATTGATTATACAAAAATCTTGTTTTAAAAAGGAAAGGATTCCATCCTTTCCTTTTATGATTTTGTAATATCATTTTTTATATAATAATAACCTGTCATCAATGAATTTGTAACCCATGTCAGTGGCCATGCCATAAATACAAATCTTACATCAGAAGTTAATTGAGTAGCAATTGCCAAATATGATTGTCTAATAACAACATAATTTATAATTAAAATAAACATAGGAACTGTAGATCTTCCTGCACCTCTTAATACCCCAGCCAATATCTGACCAAATGGCAATATCCAATAAGCACATAAGAAAATCAGCTGCATTGTACGTCCTGCCTTTATAACTTCTGGATCTGAGTTAAATAAACCTATCGCCTCATGACCAAATAAGAATAAACTTACAGAAATCACACCAATAACAATTAATCCCATTAATAAAGTTACTCTTGTTCCTTTCTTAACACGATCATATTGTCTCGCTCCTAGATTTTGACCAACAAATGTCGTAATGGCCATATTAAAACTTTGAAGTGGTAAGAATACAAATCCATCAATTCTAATACTAGCACTATATCCAGCAACAACATTTGAACCAAATGCATTAATATAAGATTGTGCACCTAAATTTGATAAAGAAATCAAACTTTGCTGCAAACCTGTTGGTAAACCAACAACTAATATTTTTTTAAGTACATCTTTATGAATTCGAATATCTTTAAGAATCAGTTTATGGCTACCAGTTTCTCTCATTAAAGTAATTGTAACCAATAAACTACTAATAGCTTGTGATATCAAAGTTGCATAACCAGCACCAGCTACACCCATATGAAAATATTTTACAAATAAAACATCTAAAACAATATTAATAAGTGAAGCAATAATTAAAAAATACAATGGTCTTTTTGAATCACCTATTGCTCTTAAAATACCTGAAGCCATATTATAAATAAGAATAAATGTAACCCCAGAAAAATAAATACCTAAATATGTCGTCGATTCAGGAAAAATATCAGCAGGAACATTCACTAATTTAAGTAAGTAAGGCGTACAATAAATACCTAAAAAAGTTAATACGACACTCATTATAATTGTCATCGCTGCTGCACTATGAACTGCCTTTTTCACATTCGTATGATTTTGAGCACCATAAAATTGAGAAATAATAACACCAGCACCCGTTGCTAATCCCATAAAAAAACCAATCAAAGCATTCACAATAGGATTAGAAGCACCAACTGCTGCAAGTGCCTGTTTCCCTACATAATTCCCTACTACATAAGAATCCACAGTACTATATAACTGCTGAAATAAATTTCCTACAAGTAAAGGAACAGAAAATAGTAATATTGTCTTTACAATTGGACCATTGACCAAATCAACAGCCTTTCTTGTATTTGTTTTCATCTCCATCACTTCCTTTAAACTATATTTTACTATATTAACAAAAAAATGAAAACACTTTATGAAAATCATATATTTTTTTATTTTATTAGACAATTAAAAAAAGGAGTCTAGATGTCTAGACTCCTTCTATTTTTATCCTAACCAAGCTCCGTTAGAATTGAATTTTTGTACTTTGCCATTGATTGTTACAGTACCTGTTACCATTGCACCTTTTTCAGTGAAGTAGTACCAGATATCTCCAACTTTTAACCATCCAGTTACCATAGAATTATTTAAATAATACCATGTACCGTTAACTTGTTGCCATCCGCTCATCATATGGCTATTCATGTAGTACCATTTTCCTCCGTCTTGAATCCATCCAGTTTTCATTTCAGAGTCTAAGAAGTACCATTTACCATTATCTTTAACCCATCCAGTTTTCATAGCTGAGTCTAAGAAGTACCATTTACCACCATCGTTTAACCATCCAGTGATCATATGGCTATTTAAGTAATACCATTGACCGTCAATTTGTTGCCATCCAGTCATCATATGAGTATTTAAGTAATACCATTTATTGTTGTCTTTTACCCAACCAGTTTGCATAGCACCTTCAGTATCCATGAAGTACCATTTTCCAGCATCTTTAACCCATCCAGTTTGAGCTACACCATCTACATAGAAGTACCATTTTCCATCTACTTTTTCCCAACCATTAATAGAAGGAGCAGCTGGTTTTTCTTCTAATGCAGCAAATGCAGCTACTAATGCAGCTAATGCTTCGTCTACTTCTTCTTGTGTAGCTTCTTCATTATGATATACGACTTCAGCGTTGCTGTAAGCTTCAATAAATGGAACGAATGTTTCATCTGTATAGTTTCCAGCTTCAATACCATAACATTCTTCTAATTTAGCCTTTAATGCTTCTTTATCAGCTTCTAATACAGCATTTTCATCAATGACTAATTGATTTACTGCTAAGATAATATTAGCTGCCATTTGATTTACTTCATTTTGTTTAGCATATGGTAAATCTCTTTGTACTGCATTTAATGCTTCATTTAAGATAGCTACAGTTTCTTTTGTATATTGTCTTAAGTTTCCTTTTTCTTCTACTAATTTTAATGCATTATCTACTCTTGTATAATCTGCACCATCAACAATATTGATATTGTATTCTACACTACCAATAGTTGCTGATGTAGTACCAGCTTTAATACCAGTTAAAGTTGTAGTTGTAGAAGTAGGTTTATAGAATCTCCAGTTAGCACTATTATCAGTATAACCAGCGATTAATTTGTTAGTAGTCACACCACCAAAGTTATTGAAGAAGAATTTAGATCCTCCTAATACATAAGTTACATCATAACTTTCAGTTCCTTTGTTTGTAATAGTTAATACTTGTGGTGTATCAGTAAGTACGATGCTTGCACTTGATCCTGCTTTATCTGCAAATCCTACATATTTTCCGTTTTCTGCTTGAATTGTGTATCCACCATCAACTTCTGTAACAGTCCATAATGCATTTGCATAACTTCCAGTTTCAAAATCAGCAGCTTGTAATTTTAATCCTGTTTGTGCCCATGTATCTTTAGTAATTTCATGTGCAGCTAAGTGTGTATCGTTACCAATTAAGTATTTACCTGTTGTAATTTTTCCATCTGCTTTCACATATGGACCAGCAACGATTTCTTTAGATGTTTCAGTTTTAGCAATTGATGTATCAAGATTTCCTTTTACATCTCCTGCAACATACATAGATTCACCTACACCTAAAGTGATAGTTTGTTTTTTTGCAACAACATTAATAAAATAAGCAATATTTCCTACTTCAATAGCAGTTGTTCCTTCATTTACACCTGTTACTCTTAATTTAGTTCCAAATTCAGATTCAAATGGAACTAAAACTTTAGCAAGCTGATCATAATGATTGCTTGTAGATGAAGAAGGATGTAATACATAATGATTTCCATTATTATCATTATTAACAATTAAATATTGTTTTCCTGCTTCAACAGTAGTTACAATATTATATCCTTCAATAATTTGTCCTTCAGCTTTTGCTGCTTTTTCTAAAATATAGAAACTTGTATTTTCTCCAGCTAATGTACCATTTCTGTCATATCTTAATTTAGCATCTTTCCAGAAATATAAATAACATCCATTATTGTTAGCTGTACTATTGTCTTTTAATGAGAACTTATTTTCTCCTTGTTTTTCAACAGTAATTGTTGTTTCAATTGTAGAAACAGGATATCCTGAAGATTTAGCTCCTCTTGTTCCTAAATAATAAGTTACACCATCAACATCTGCAGTTACTTTAAATACATTTGAAGTACCAGTTCCTGTAAATGTCATTAAACAATCTTCTAATGCAATTTTTTCTCCATCAAATGATGCATTTGTACCTAATTGTGCTTCAAATACTTCACCTTCTGCAGATAATGCTTCCATAGTTGCGATATTTGTATCTAAACCTTCAAAAGTTGCATCCATGAAATTTCCAGTTGTATTAAAGAATTCTTTAGATTCACCTTTATTTAATGTTATATATTCAAAACCTTGAACACTATCTGAAACAGCAGTTACTTTAACTTTTAATGTCTGTTCTCCAATAGTTAAAGTTAAATAAGTTTCTCCTAATTTATTATTAGGATTAGAAATAGTTAATTTATCACCATTAACTTCTGCTTTAATTAATTCTTTATTATCAACTAAAACAGTTACATTTTCATCAGTTAAACCTTTAATAGTTAATTCTACAGGCTCAGTATTAACAATTAACTTATTAACTCCTGCTCCTCCATTTTCTAACCAGTAGTCACCTACCATAGCACCACCTGTAATTTCATCAATTGTATAAATTACATATTTAGCACCAGCATCAATATTTTCATATAATAAACCAATTCTTCCATCTTTTAATTCAGTTAAACATGAATATGCATAATATTGATTATTTGCTTTGTTATCAACTACAAAGTTATATTTCCAATCAATAGTTCCATCCTCTTCTACTAATCCTACAAATAATTTACCATTACTTCTAGATCCAGTATTAGAAGGTGCTGATAAGATAATTGCATCTTTACCATCAATCTTTTTAGAATAAGTAATCGCATGAATCATACAGTTACTATTATAATCAATTCCTGAACTAATAGGTGCAGAGAATGTTTCACCATAATCATCAGAAATATAGTAGCATACACCATGTCTAGTAAAGATATAGATTTTTTCTCCTACTTGAGTAATTGTAGATTCAGAAGACCATCCAGAACATTTAGCTCCACGATTCCATGTTTCACCACCATCATCTGAATAAATAACCCAGCTGTTTTTATCTCCACTTGTAAATTCATAACCAGTATACATAATTCTCTTAGTACCATCAGGTAAGTCAACAACTAAACCAGTACCTGGAGCAACTAAGAAAGTTTGTTCATTAGCAAATTTAACATTTGCTAATGTAGGGATTGACCAAGTTTTACCTTCATCATCTGAGTGATTCACCCATAAATAGTTTGTAGGATAAACTTTAAATGGTGAATTCCAATAGAATAAGTTTGTATCATCATTTTCTGATTTCAAGTTAAAATAAGCATCAATAGTATATCCTTCTACAACACTATTATCACTATTTTTAACAATCGCATAATAATCTTCTACTGTTCCATCTTCTTTTTTAACTAAGTGATAATTATATTGAACACTTGATGAATTGTTTTGTAAAACATCAGTTAATCTTAAATTACCATTTTCATCAAAACCATTTTGTCCAGCAATTGGAGAATGATTTGCACCATTTAATGCATAACCACCTGGCCATAAGTCAACCATCATATAAACTCTATTTCCATCTACAGCAAATGCAGGATCAATAAAGCATGATGAAGAACCATTATGTATATTACCATTATCTCCTAAATAGTTAGGGTAAGTATAATACCAAGTATCTCCGTTATCTTTTGAAGTAGAAACAATTGTATCTAAACCTCCACCATCAAGATAAGTATTCCATCTTGCATCAATACCAGCAATAACAGTTCCATTTTCTAGCGTTGCAATAGCAGGAATTCTAAATTTTTGGCTAGTACCAGTTCCAGGTGCAAAAGGTTGATCAAATGTTACACCATCTACTGGTTTTTCTCCCATAGTTGTAGGTGCTAATGCAAAAGCATCAATTGGTGCACAAGTCACAACCATGACAAAAGCCAATAATGAAATAAATAATTTTCTCATTTTTGTTTTTCTCCTTTCATATTATTTCATATTAAGTATACCGAATATTGTAACCATTTTCAATGACGCAAAACAACAAAAAAAAGACAGAGTGTAAACACTCTGCCTTAATTTGATTATCCTAACCAAGCACCAGTTGATGAGAATTTTTGAACTTTTCCGTTAATAGTTACATTACCTGTTACCATTGCACCTTTTTCGTTGAAATAGTACCAAGTTCCGTTGATTTTTAACCATCCAGTTACCATAGCATTATTTAAATAATACCATGTACCGTTTACTTGTTGCCAACCAGTCATCATATGGCTATTTAAGTAATACCACTCACCATCAATGAATTGCCATCCAGTTTTCATTGCTGAATCTAAGTAATACCATTTACCGTTATCTTT
>JAZLDV010000093.1:0-11669 GCA_045614925.1 Coprobacillaceae bacterium
AAATGTGTACTTCGCGTTATGCTGTATTATATGTTAATGCAGGAAAGAAAGTTATTGTAGCAAATATGTTAAAACATACGACAATGCTTTTAGTATTAACTTTTGGTCATGCTTATTTAGATGATGCAAATAATATTATTATTGAATCAAATGGAAATAAGTATACATATGATCCAAATAATGTTTCATTAGTTAAAATTGGAAGTTTTTATCAGAATGGAACATTATATGCATTGAAAAATGAAAGTGTTTATGGACCACATTATTTATATAAAGGATCTGAGTTAAGTGGAGAATTACAAAATTGTCAGTTATATCCTGCTGCAAAATTAATTTGTTCAGAAATCTTCCCTGTTTATGTGCAAGATGAAGGATATACATATTACAATTTTGAAGGTGTTAATGTTATTAAAGAAATTTATAAAGAAGCATCTCCATTTGATGAATGTATGAGTGCGGTTGTAAAAACAAATGATGCAGGATATTCATTAATTAATGAAAAAGGAGAAGTAGTAACATCACAATTCTATTCATTGATTGAATATATTGGTGAAGGTTATTATGCAGTTTATAATGAAGTAGGAATGTTTGGGATTATTGATAGTACAGGTGCAGAAATCTTCCCTATTCAGTTTACTGCGTTATCTAAAACACCAATTATTAAAACTGAAGAGTTATTCTTTATGATTATGAATAAAAATGGACGTTCTTATGTTTATGATATGAAAAAAGAAATGACTGAATTATTCTCTGCAGAAGGTGATATGGAATATTTTGAAGAAGGATATTTTAAAACACAATATAGATATTTTGATATCCATGGAGAGGAGATTAAATAAGTTTCATGATTAAATATGTTTTTATGGTATTGGCAATATTTATTGTTATTTTGCTAGTATTACAGATTGTCTTTTTTGAATTTTCAAAAAAGAGAATGGATAAGCAGTATAGTATATCTTGGTATGAAACATTAAATAAGCCTTTTCAATATACAAGAGCAAAGCGTATGATTGGACTAGGTGGTATGGCATATGTTATTTCGAGTATTGGAGAGCCGATTGATGCATCATGGTTTTTATATATGATATTGTTTATTGCGATGGGTGTTGTGGCTGATGCGGTTGTATTGTATGTAACACATTTATATGCTAAAAATAGATGTAAGGAAGAATTGAAGACTCTTGAAAGAATTAAAGAAAAATTAGATGTTTTTGAAAATAGTAGGGTGTTAGATCAAAATTATATTGTAAGTGAAAAGACATACAACGAATATGATATTTATAGTAAGTATATTCATGAAGATAATCATATAGCATTTTTAAGTGTTGATGATGGTGAATTTGTGAGAAATTTTCATACAAATGCAAGTATTGTTTATGATGTTGAGCCAATGGGTGATTGTCAAAAGATTCAAGAAAGCATGAATGATGAAAAAGTTAAAGTTTTATCTTTAGCAAGTGAAAATAGATTGCCTTTTAAAGAAGAAAAGATTGATACTTTAATTTGTAGAAATGTTCAGTTTGACAAAAAAGAAATTATAAGAGTTTTAAAACAAAATGGATATTTTATTGTATTTCAAAATGGTTCATCACATTTAAAAGAATTTATTAACTTATATGCACCTATTGGACTAAAAGTAATCTGGGATTCATATACTTGTGCTAATCATTTACAAGAGGCAGGTATGACTATTGTAGATAAGGTTGATTATTTTGGGACAATCAGATTTTCTTCTATTGAATCTTTATATACATATTTTGATAAAACTGCAAAAGAATTTACAGATATTGAAAAATATAAACAGCTATATTTAAGTGCATTGTATGATATTGATAAAAATGGATATTATGAATTAAGTACACATGAGTTTATTGTAGTATCAAGAAAATAATATTTTGAAATAAAAAATATGGAAATGTATTTTTATTGTGATATAATAAAAACATAGAAATATTTATTAAGGAGGAGTCAATCAAATGGCAGAAAAATTATCGTTCGTAGTTTCAGATCCAGTTGGATTACATGCTAGACCTGCAACTATCTTAGTTAAAGAAGCAACTAAATTCCAAAGTGACATCAAATTAGTTTACAATGGTAAAGATGTTAACTTAAAATCAATCATGGGAGTTATGTCTTTAGGTGTTCCTACTAAAGCAACTGTAGAAATCATTGCTGAAGGTGAAGACGAAAAAGACGTAATTGCTGGAATCGCTAAAGTTATTAAAGAACAAAAAGTTGCTGAATAATAATGACTTGTAATAGGACCACGATGTGGTCCTATTTGATTTAGGAGGTAAATATGGAAGAATTAGTTCTATTTTTTGAAAATTATAAGAAAGTATGTAATGCTTATACGATTGCACTATCGACATTATATTTTGATAAATCTACAATTCATTTAAGTAAGGGAGTTCCTTATAGAAATGAAATGTTATCAGTATTAGCTGGGGAAGCGTTTGAGTTTCAGACAAATAAAGAGTCTTTAGAAAAATTAGAGTCATTATATGAAATGGCTGATGGGGATTTGAAAAAAGAATTAGAATATTATTTAAGAAGTTTAGAAATGATTAGAAAACTTCCTAAGGAAGTTTATGTTCGTTATAATAAAACTTTAAATGATGCTGAAGAAGCATGGATGAATGCTAGAGAGCATAATGATTATTCTTTATTTAAAGATGCTTTAAAGAAAAATATTGAAATGCAAAAAGAAATTTTAACTTATATTGATAAAGATTGTAGTGATTATGATTATTTATTAAATAAATATCAGTTAGGAATGAATAGTGCTGTTTATGATGAATTTTTTAATAAGGTTAAAACAAATCTTTTACCTTTAATTAAAGAAATTGCCAAAAAAGAAAATTTCGATAATTCTTTAATGAGAAGTTATTGTCCTATTAATAAACAAAAAGAATTAAATGAACTATTAATGGATTATTTATTAGTAGATAGAAGTGAATGTTATTTAGGGGAAAGTGAACATCCGTTTACTGAGTTCTTCTCTATTCATGAATCAAGAATAACGACGAGATATCATGAAGATAATATGATTTCTAATGTGTTTTCTTTAATTCATGAATATGGTCATGCTTTATATGGATTACAGATTGATGAAAAGTATGAAGGAACTATTTTTAGAGATGATATTGGATGTGCGATGCATGAGTCACAATCACGTTTCTTAGAAAATCATATTGGTAGAAATAAAGGGTTCTGGCAATATAATTACCCAATCTTACAACAATATGCGGAATTCTTAAAAGATGTTTCGTTAGATGATTATATGAAGATGATTAATGTATCAGCTCCTTCATTAATTCGAACTGAAGCAGATGAATTAACTTATCCAATTCATGTATTAATTCGTTATGAAATTGAAAAAGAAATATTCAATGGGAATGTTAACTATGATGAATTAGAAAATATGTGGAATGATAAATATGAAGAGTATTTAGGCGTAAGACCATCAACTAGTAAAGAGGGAATCTTACAGGATATTCATTGGTCTATGGGGAATTATGGGTATTTCCCTACATATGCATTAGGAAGTGCGATGAGTGCTCAATTCTATAATGCAATGTGTAAAGATATGGATGTAGAAAAAGTATTGGCAGATAATGAATTTTATAAAATTAAAGATTGGTTAAAAGAAAAAATTCATAGATATGGTGCTTATTATACTATGGATGAAATTTTAAAATCTGCAACAGGTGAATCGTTTGATTCTCAATACTATATTGACTATTTAGTTAATAAATATACAGAATTATATGATTTATAAAACGAGCATTGCTCGTTTTTTGCATTTGCAACCATAGTTGACATAATTGAAAAGCATAGGTGCTTTAGTAAATATGTAGAAATGATATAATAATTACAAGAAGGGAGAGATAAATATGAAACTTTCAGAAAGGATATATAGTTTAAGAAAAGAAAGAGGTATGACTCAAGATGATCTTGCGAGTGCTTGTGGGGTTTCAAGACAATCTGTAAGTAAATGGGAAACAGGTGAATCAAAACCTGATATTACATCAGTAATTCAGATTGCTAAAACTTTTGATATATCCATTGATGAACTTGTGTATTTAAATGAACCTCGTAAGGAAACAAAAACTAAAGATAAAAAAGGTATTATTATTTTTGGAGTTGTGATTTCTATTGTGTTGTCAATGTTTGTAGGATTTCAGTTGGGAAAGAATTCATTGAATAAAGTAAATGATGATTTGAAAGAAGTGAATGTGATATTTGAAAATCCTAAAATGGATTTACTTCACATTGAAGTGAACCTAAAGTGTTTGATGAAAGTGTTAATATGTATCTTGAATTTGAGCAAATTGGTGGAATTAGAAGTAGAGAACCGATGAAAGCACATTATGTTGATAAGAAGTATGTATATAAAGAAGATTATTGTATCAAAGAGTTTACGGATGTTTATCTTGTGTTACAGCGTGGTCCTTTAAGTAAGAAAGTATTAATTATTGATAATTTGAATTGTCCTGGAATAAATCTTCGTGTTGGCTTTGAAACGGCTAAAACATTTAAATTAAAAAATGTAAAAGATTGGATACAGGATGTATAAGGCAGAAGTGTTAACTTCTGCTTTTTCTTTACAAGTATACAATGTATGTTATAATGTATTTAGATATTTAGATAAATGTCTAAATAAGGAGGTTAGTATGAAGAATGTCTTTAAAGCGTTAGGGGATCCGATTCGTAGAGAAATACTAGAATTGTTAAAAGAGAGATCTATGAGTGCAGGAGAAATATCGGATCATTTTGATATTACAAAACCGTCTTTATCTCATCATTTATCAATATTAAAAACAAGTGGTTTAGTGATTGATGAGAGAAAAGGACAATCTATTATTTATAGTTTGAATATGTCTGTTTTTGAAGATGTAGTGAGCTGGGTAATGGGATTTATGGAGGAAAGATAGTATGAAAAAAATAAAAAAGTTTGAGATATTGTTATTGATTGTATTATGTGTTCAGTTATATATGTTTACATGTCTTCCTGATGTTATTCCGGTACATTGGAATATTAATTGGGAAGTGGATAGTTATGGAAGTAAATATATATTTTTAGTTCTTATAGCTTTACCGATAGTTACTTATTATGGAATGGATTTGACTTATAAGATTGATCCAAAATTAAATAAAATAGAAAATAGAAAAAAATCATATGAATATAGTAAGAGAATGTTATCTTTATTTTTTGTGGTATTAGGGTTTTTATTCTTTTATTTGACAAATAATCCGACTTATGATGCAACAGTTATGATGGGAATTTTATTTGGAGGATTTTTCGTAGTTTTAGGAAATGAGTTACCAAAGTTTCCTCAAAATTATTATTTAGGTATTAGAACCTCGTTTACGCTTGAAAATGAGGAAGTGTGGAGAAAAACACATCGTTTTGGTGGGTATATATTTTGTTTAACTGGAATAGTGATTATTATAAGTGCTATCTTTTTCAAAGAATATTTGTTTTTTGTATTGATGGGTATGCTAGTAGTGAGTATGGTATTAATTTTTGTTTATTCCTATAAAAAATATAATGAGATGAAGGAGGAAGAAAAATGTTAAGAATAGAAAATTTAACAAAGGTTTATGGTGATTTTAAAGCTGTAGATCATTTATCTTTGCATATTGAAAAAGGATGTATTTATGGTTTTATTGGACATAATGGTGCAGGTAAAACAACAACATTAAAATCAGTATGTGGGATTTTATCTTTTGATGAAGGTGAGATTTATATAGATGGTTTATCTGTTAAAGAAAATCCTTTAAAGTGTAAAGAAAAGATTGCATATATCCCAGATAATCCTGATTTATATGATTATTTGAAAGGTATAGAATATTTAAATTTTGTATGTGATGTCTTTAAAGTGTCTTCAGATATAAGAACAACACGTATTCATGAATATGCGCAAGCTTTTGGGTTATTAGATGATTTATCTTCACCTATTCGTACTTATTCTCATGGTATGAAACAGAAATTAGCAATTATCTCAGCATTTGTGCATAGTCCTGAATTAATTATTATGGATGAACCATTTGTAGGTTTAGATCCAAAAGCATCACATGTTTTAAAAAATATGATGAAAGAACATTGTAAAAATGGTGGAGCAATATTCTTTTCTACACATGTCTTAGAAGTAGCAGAAAAGTTATGTGATTATGTAGCGATTATTAAAGGTGGTCAATTAGTTGTAAGTGGCAGAACAGAAGAAGTGACTCAAAATGATTCTTTAGAAGAAGTATTCTTGGAGTTAGAAAATGAAAATTCTTAGTCAGTTAATAAAGATACAATTAAAAGGATTGTTTTTAGGTTCTGCAGATAATAAAAAAACAAAAGCAATCATTATGACTATTCTTTATATTTATGTGGGAGGATATTTTTTATTTTTATTTGGTTTGTTTTTTGATATGCTTGTGTCACCATTTCATGCAATGAACTTAGATTGGTTATATTTTGCATTGATGGGTATTGTTATTATATTAATGACATTTGTAGGAAGTATATTTATGACATATCAAATGGTTTATGATTCTAAAGATAATGAATTTTTATTATCTTTACCAATTCATACATCATATATTTTATTAAGCAGATTAGTGACATTATATTTATTTAATCTGATAATGGAACTTGCTATTGCGATTCCTGCTTTCTATATTTATATAAGAGATATAGGAATAGGAAGTTTATCAGTTATTTCATTTGTATGTGTTGTATTGACTTTACCGTTATTTGTTCTTGTTTTATCATGTCTTTTAAGTTATGTTTTAGGACGTGTGCTTATGAAAGTAAATAATAAAAATCTAATATCATTGTTATTATCGGTAGGTTTTTTTATTGTATATTTTATGGTTGTAGGAAATATACAGGAATATATGTTTGAACTGATTGCTAGAGGTGAAGAGATTGCGAATGTAATCAGACAGACATTATTCCC
This sequence comes from Coprobacillaceae bacterium, assembly GCA_045614925.1. GTDB lineage: Bacteria > Bacillota_I > Bacilli_A > Erysipelotrichales > Coprobacillaceae > JAZLDV01. The sequence continues at coordinate 6,957 of JAZLDV010000093.1, forward strand.
AATTTATCATATGGCTATAAGTATTAGTGAACATAATGTAGTGAGTCTTCTTATTTATCTATTATGTGCACTTATTCCTAGTGCTATTGTGTTTAAGATATTATCTGTGTATTTTGTGCGTATTGTTTTATCTAAACCACAACAGAAAAAAGAAAAATATGAAATGAAAAAACAGACAAGTCAATCGTTGTATATGACTTTGATTGTTAGAGAGTTTAAACATATATGTTCAAATGTGAATGTGTTTTTAAATGGATGTCTAGGTATTATCTTTTGTGTTATTGCAAGTTTCGCATTATTCTTTTATAAAAATGATATTATGAGTTTATTAGTTTATTTTAATGATACGACTCCGTATTTATGTTTTATGATGGCATTAATGTCAACAATGACTATGATTGGTTCAACATTGATATCATTAGAAGGGCAGACATTATGGATTATTAAGGTATTGCCAATTCAGACAAAAGAAATCTTATTATCGAAATTATTTGTTCAATGTATTATGACTATTCCAAGTTCATTTTTGTTTTCTATTAGTATGATGATTAATTTTAATTTAAATATTGTAGATTGGATTTTGTTAGTTATAACACTTATTGTATTTAATGTTTTTGTAGGAATGTTTGGCTTGATTGCTAATATTCTGCTTCCTAATTTTAATTGGAGAAATGAAGTTGTTTGTGTGAAACAAAGTATGTCTAGTTTAATAGGAATGTTAGGAAGTATGGCTATTATTGGTGGAATTGGTATGCTTTATCCTTATATTGATCATTTAATAGATATTCATATTTATCTTTATACTGTATTATTTATAGTCTTTGTTTTAGATGTTGTTATGTATTATGTGATTATCACTTGGGGTGCAAAGAAATTTGAAGCAATAAACGCTTAGGGAAACCTAAGCGTTTTGATTTTTTCTAAGTAAGTCCATGACAGGACAGTGGATATATTGGATGGATTGTTCTTTGAAGATATTTAAGTTATCATTCCATTCTTTGTTTTTGTGATAACATAAAGAGAACATTCTTGTCCATGATTGATTACGTAGTTTTAAAACTTTAATATCACCATTTTCTATTTCCTGTTCAACAAGTCGAATAGAAATTAAAGTAATACCTTGATCAAACATAACAGCCTGTTTAATACTTTCCCAGCTCTGGCATTGCCAGCTGATGTGGTATGGTGTTTTGTTTCTGTTCATATACTGTTCTAACATTGCACGTGTACCACTTCCTTTTTCACGTGTGATAAAGGATTGCTGTGCTAAAGCAGAGAAATCAATTTCATCATATTTAGCAAGTTCATGTTTTGATGAACATACAAGCACTAGCTGATCTGGGATAATTGGTTCGTGGATGATATTATCATTATGAATATCTCCTTCAACAAGAGCGATATCTAATTGATTCTGTAATAACATCTCTTCGATATTTTGAGTATTATCTACAGTTACTTGTAATTTTAGTTTTGGATTTTGTGATTGAATCTTTTTAAATAATTCTGGGCCAATTGTACTTGCAATAGTTAGTGTAATTCCAACACGAATCATAATATATTCTTTATTATAGAAAAAGATTTCATCAATCGTTTCTAATTCATTTAATATCTTATCAACATGTTCTAAAAAGATTTCTCCTTCTTCACTGATTCCTAAAGATTTAGAAAAACGCTGGAAAAGTTTAATATTATAATAACTTTCAATTTCTTGAATCTTTTGAGAAATTGTAGGTTGAGAAATATACAATGTTTCTGCTGCTTTTGACATTGATTTAAGTCTGGCAACTTCTTTAAATATAATTAAGTGTTTTAATGAAATCATTGTGAACCTCCTATTGTTAAAAATGTATTATTATATTTTATAATAACATATGACATAATAAATAAAAATAATCTTTATAATTTTTGAGATTTGTTATAGAATAGATAAGCGAGGGTGATAATATGTTATTAAAAAGAGAAATATATGCTTATGCATTAGCAGCAGTTAATTTTTATGGATTTATTCCTTTAAGAAATCTTACAAATATTATTAATAAATATGAAAATACAGATTATACAACAAGTCAGATTGAAGAAATTGTAGTTGGATATATTGATGAAGAATGTTTTGTGCAAAAAAGAGCACGTGTTTTATTTCAAAAACAGATGTTTGAAGATACTGATGTATTAGAAGTTTATGAAGGTTTAAAAATGAGACCTTATTATATACCTGAATCAAAAGAAGAGTTTTTAAAATACATAGAGGCTTCTTATTATGAATTAGGTGAAGAGTTTGATCAGTTAAAAGACTTTTTAACTAAGTGGACAGAAAATGAAGATTTAGCATTTACAATGAGTAAAAATGCAGCTATGGCATTTAATGTTGATTGTCCTATTACAGAAATGTATGGATTGACTCTTGCAAAATTAAATGATTATTTGAATCATATTAAATCACCACACTATCTTACTGATGTAAGTCGTAGTACGATGATTTCATTATTGATTAATTTAAATCATAATATTAGAAAGATTTCTTTAAGAGGTTTTAAGCCATCTGAAATAAGTGAAAGTGATGAAGAATAGCTATTAGCTATTCTTTTTTTAAATAATTGTGTTATTGATAAATTCAATAACAACTATTTATTTTTTAGTACTTTTCTAATAACGAAAGATATGTTATAATTTTCACGACAAAATAAGTATGTTGAATTAAGGAGGAAGAGTATGAGTTTTCAATTAAGTTTTGCTGAAGTAAACGAATTGTTTGCTAAGCTAAGTGCAGAATATGATATTTATGCACCAAAAAGATTTAAAAACGCTGGGAGATACTCAGACACTGATTTAGTTAAATACGACAAAGTAAATTGTGTAGAAGAAATCGTATTTGATGATAAAGTAGATTTCCCTGCAAAAGAAGTAATTAATCCAATTAGCCAAACTTTATTCTATTTCACTGAAGATGAATATCGTGCTAGTAAAGAACAAAACAAAAAAATGATGATTTTAATGCGTCCTTGTGATATCAACGCTATGCACCATCAAGATAAAATTTTCTTAACAAATGGTGGATATGAAGATATCTATTATTCAAGAAGAAAAGAAAGAGTTAAAATCGTATTATTAGAATGTACTAAAGGTTGGGATACATGTTTCTGTGTAAGCATGGGATCTAACAAAACTGATGATTATGTAATGGCTGTAAGAGCTGAAGAAGGAACTTTAAAAATTGAAGTTAAAGATGAAGAATTTGCACCATTATTCGAAGGAAATACTACAGTTGAATTCACACCAGAATTCGTTGAAGAAAATGAATTAACTGTTAATATTCCTGAAATCAAAAACAAAGCTATCTTAACTGAATTAAAGAAACATGATGTATGGAAAGAATACAATGGTCGTTGTATCTCTTGTGGTGCTTGTACAATCGCTTGTGCTACATGTACATGCTTCACTACTACTGATATTACTTATAATGAAAATCAAGAAGTAGGAGAAAGAAGAAGAACTGCTGCATCTTGTCAAATTGAAGGATTTACATTATGTGCAGGTGGTCACGAATACAGAACAACTGCTGGTGATCGTATGAGATATAAAGTATTACATAAATTCCATGACTACAAAGCAAGATTCAAAGATTATCATATGTGTGTAGGTTGTGGTCGTTGTATGAACAGATGTCCTGAAGCGATTTCAATCGTGGCTGCAGTAGAAAAAATGGCTAAAGCTATTGAAGAAATTGAAGGAGGATTAGATCATGAATAATGTTGTTAAACCTATCCCTTGCGAAATCGTAAGCGTTAAACATGAAAGTAAACATGAATGGACTTTTAGAGTTGCTGCTCCATTTACTCCATCTCATGGACAATTCTTACAATTATCTATCCCTAAAGTAGGAGAAGCTCCTATCTCTGTTTCTGGATATGGTGATGGATATTTAGATTTCACTATCCGTGCTGTTGGTACAGTTACTGATGAAATCTTTAAAAAACAAGCTGGTGATACTCTATTCTTAAGAGGTCCTTATGGACATGGTTGGCCAGTAGAAAAATTCGAAGGTAAAAACATTGTAGTTATTACTGGTGGTACAGGATTAGCTCCAGTAAGATCTATGTTAAATAAATTCTATAATGAAGATTATGCTAAATCTGTAACTTTAATTAGTGGATTTAGAGATGAAGACGGAATCGTATTCGCTGATGAATTAGAAATGTGGAAAAATAAATTCAACACTATCTATGCATTAGACAGAACTGAAAAAGAAGGATGGAGAGTTGGATTTGTTAACAGCTTCTTAAAAGAAGTTCCATTTGAATCATTTGAAGGTGAATATGAAGTTGTTATCGTTGGGCCACCAATGATGATGCACTTCACAGCTTTAGAAGCAATTAAATGTGGTGTACCAGAAGAAAAAATCTGGGTATCATATGAAAGAAAAATGTCATGTGCAGTTGGTAAATGTGGACACTGCCGTATTGACGAAACTTATGTATGTTTAGAAGGTCCTGTATTTAACTATACAGAAGCTAAATATTTAGTAGACTAATAAGGAGGAACAGAAGTTATGAATCATGATATTAATATTAAAAAAGTAAGAATTAATTGCTTTAGACAATCAAAAGTTCCTGGTGAATTTATGCTTCAATTACGTGTTCCTGGAAACTTAATTGATGCAAAATATTTATCTGTAATTCAACATATCGCTCAAACTTGGGGAGATGGTTTATTCCA
>JAZLDV010000094.1:0-11443 GCA_045614925.1 Coprobacillaceae bacterium
AGAAAGCCGCTGCACATGCAACACGATCCCCTTGGATAATTGTTGCACCATCATGTAAAGGTGTTCCATCCCAAAAAATTGTAAGAAACAATTCACTTTTAATATCTGCATTAATTCTTGTTCCTGTATTAATATAATCTCTTAAAGATTCCTGTCTTTCAAATGTAATTAAAGCCCCAGTTTTTTCTCTTGATAAAGTAGTAATCGCATTGACTAATTCATCAATCACTCTTTCTTTTTCATCATCAGATAACTGAACCTTAGGTCTTAGCTTTGTTTGACCCATTTTCTCTAAAATCGTACGAATTTCAGGCTGGAAGATAATTATAATTGCTAATACCCCCCAATTAATAACTGAATCTACAAGAAAATCTAAAGTCGATAATCGAAAGAACGATGTTATTACTTTTAAAAATACAATAACCAATACACCTTTAAATAACTGCATTGATCTCATATTCATTTTAAACATTGATATAACATAAAAAATAATAAACCATACTGATACAAGATCTACTATAGATCTTATAATATTTACTAAACTTGATAAACTCAATTCAATCACCCACTCTTTATTATTATAACATTATATATAACAAAAATAAACGATACATTTACAATCACTTTATTTACAAAATATAATCAAAATACCTTAACAAATAATAAAAAAAGTTGTAAAATAAAGTCGTATAGGAGGAAATAAATATATGGCAAAAACAATTTTAGTAGAAACTTCTGCAAGACACGTACACTTATCACAAGCTGATTTAGAAGTATTATTTGGAGAAGGATATACATTAACTAACAAAAAAGATTTATCACAACCAGGACAATATGCCTGTGAAGAAAAAGTAACTGTAGTAGGACCTAAAGGATCAACTAAAATGTCTATCTTAGGACCAACTCGTAATGCAACTCAAGTTGAAGTTTCATTAACAGATGCTAGATCTTTAGGAATCAAAGCAGAAATCAGAGAATCAGGAGATATCGAAGGAACTGCTGGATGTAAATTAGTAGGACCTGCAGGTGAAGTTGAAATTCCTTGTGGTGTTATCGCTGCTAAACGTCATATTCATATGACTACAGCTGATGCTGCTGAATTTGGAATTCAAGATAAAGATGTTGTTAGCGTTAAAGTAAACTCTAACGGAAGAGAATTAATTTTTGGTGATGTTGTTTGTCGTGTTAACGATAGTTTCGCATTAGCTATGCATATCGATACTGATGAATCAAATGCTGCAGTAGGAGCTAATCAAGGAGAAATCATTAAATAATAAAAGGAACGAAAGTTCCTTTTTTATTTTAAAAAAAAGAATGTGCTAAGCACATTCTTATTTATTCATTGCTGCTTTTAAAGATGAACTTGCTTTAAATGCAGGTGATTTACTTGCTGCAATTGTCATTGCTTCACCTGTTTTTGGATTATGTCCAGTACGTTCAGCTCTTTCTCTTACTTCAAATGTTCCAAATCCTTTTAAAGAGATTTTATCTCCTTCAACTAAAGCTTCACTTACAACTTCTACAAATGCATTTAATAAAGCTTCTGCATCTTTTTTAGATGCTCCTGTTTTTAATGCTAATTTTTCTACTAATTCAGTTTTTTTCATATTTCCTATTTCCTTTCAATTTTAGTATAGTTACATTAATTTCAAATATTCATTGAATTTTAAAACTTCTTCTTTTTGTGTAGCCCAAGAAGTCACCATTCTAACTAAGATAGTTCCATCTTCAAATGTCTTCATAGGAATAACCTTATATTCTTTTTCAATATGTTTTAATACATGTTCAGGTAATTTAACAAATACCTGATTTGTACGAGATGGACAATAGAATTCATAATCTTTTAATCCTTCTCTTAAAAGATCTGCCATTGCATTTTCATGTTCTCCAATTTTTTCATATAAGCAATCTTTTAATAAGGCATAAAATTGCACTCCTAACAATCTTCCTTTTGCAAGCATTGCCCCTTTTTGTTTTAACTGGAATCTAAAGTTTTTCTTTAAGTCATTATTTAAGATAACTAATGCTTCTCCAAATAATGCACCCATTTTTGTTCCACCAATATAAAATGCATCACAATATTGACCTAAATCTTCAAACTTTGGTGCATCTTCTAATACAATAGCACTTCCTAGTCTTGCACCATCTATAAATAAATATAGACCATGAGACGAAGTATATTCATAAATATTTTTTAATTCTTCTAAAGTATAATATGTCCCAAGTTCTGTTGTTTGAGAAATATAAACCATTTTTGGATAAACCATATGTTCATCAGTATGTGAAGAAACAATTTTATCAATCATTTCTACTGTTAATTTTCCATCACTATGTAAATGAGTTAATACTTTATGACCTGTTGCTTCAATTGCACCAGTCTCATGAACATTAATATGTCCCTCATCTGTTGCGATAACTGCTTCATAATCTCTTAAAGCATGAGATATAAATGTAAGATTTGTTTGTGTTCCCCCAACTAAAAAATGTACATCTGCATCTTTATTTTTAATTCTATCTAAGATAATATCTCTTGCTTTTTCACAATATTCATCATTACCATATCCAACAGTCTGCATATGATTTGTTTTTAATAATTCTTCTAAAACTAAAGGATGTGCTCCCTCACTATAATCATTTAAAAAACTATACATATCTTTTACCTCCGTATTTATTTATTCTAATCCAACTTATTAATCATGTCTAGTAAAACTTATAAAAATTCAAATTTATTTCATAGAAATTGCTATTTTTCTAAATTTACAAAATAAAAGACAGGTTCCCCTGTCTTATCTTAATACATCTTTAAATACTCTTAGTACATTTTTATAAAATACTTTTTCAATTTCATCTTCACTTAATCCTGCTTCTTTTAAAGCATCATACAATAAATGCATATAAGAGGCATCTTTTAGTTCTAGATTTTGAGGAATACCATCAAAATCACTTCCTAAACCGACATAATCAATTCCTACAAGATCTTTAATATATAAAATATGTTTCACCATATCTTCAACTCTAGACAATCCATCCATTGTTTCATTTTCACTTAAAAATCCTGCTGCATAATTAATTCCCATTACACCATTTCTTTTAGCAAGTTCTTGAATCATATCATCACTTAAATTTCTTGCATGATCACATACACTTCTGGCATTCGAATGACTTGCGACAAAAGGTTTTGTTGTATATTTTAATACATCATAGAATCCTGCATCTGATAAATGTGATACATCAATAATAATCCCTAATCTCTCACATTCTTTTACATATTCTATTCCAAATTCAGTTAATCCATTCTCTTTGTCACATGTATGATATCCATTTCCATTAGAAAAATTAGGATGTCCAATACCATTGGCAAAATTCCATGTTAGAGTAATCATACGCACACCTAAACGATAATAATTTCTTAAATAAGCCAAATCATTATTTACAACCGCTCCTTCTTCTAAAGATAATAAAGCACACATCTGATTATTATTCATCGCTTCTTCAATATCTTTATAAGATAAAACATGTTTTAAATCAGGATTTAACTCTAATTCGTTATAAAATATATCAATCATTCTAGCTACATGTTTTTCTGGATCACCATTTCTCATTAAATGTGTAAATATCGCAAAAGTCTGTAAAAAATAATCTCCTTGTCTCATTTTATTTAGACTAATATTTAAATGATTATCTAAAAGATGAACTTCTCTATTTGCAAATCTAGCTTCTTCTAATTCATAAAGCGTATCACAATGCATATCACAAACTTTCATAATCTTCTCCTAAAAATAAATTTCTGTTTCTAAATATTTTTTAGTTAATGGCTGATATTTCTTTAACCACTCTAACGCTTCTTTAAATTCATCTTCTTCTAAATCTACAATGCCATAACTCCCTAATTGAGCTATATCATATAAACTTTGCCATAAATCATCAAAATCCCCACTTTGCTGATCCGATTGTTCACTAATTTCATAAGCATACATCTCATGTGCTAATTTTATTGCTTCTTCTTTATTCATACTATTCTCCTACACCTGTTATTTTTCTTACAGCTTCTACTATAATCTGTTCTTCTATATTTTTTGGATGACGTAATTGTATTCTTATTTCTGGATGAATTGGAACAACACATTCCTGATATGATAGTAAAATATCATTAATCGCATTAATATAATAATATGTATTACTATTGATAAGTTTATATGCTGACTCCATTGTTGTTTTTTGAATATGTTCAATAATACCATCATCTAAACTATATTCTTTTAACAACACTTTTTCACCATCTAAATATTTCAGATTATCTAAATCTGGTTTGATAGCTAATTGTCTTAAATCATGAATCACAACACTTGCATCTAAATTCGTCATCAAAGATAACGCATTTTCAAGATAATGAAAATAATATCTTGCATAATTTTCTTTAATAGCTTTTGTTAAACTTTCCTGAAATGACTTAAGAACTATGATCCCTTCATAATTCTGATATGAAATTAATTTCATAATCAGAATATCACAAAAACTCTTTACATCTTTTATATGAGTTAATTCACCAATTCCATCCTTAAACAATTCTAAAACATCTAATTCATAAATTTCATCACTAGTTTCATGAAAATCCCATACTACAATTTCTTCATCTTTATAATCAATATGCTTTATAAAAGATAAATCATATTCTTCTTTATAGGCTAACTTATTTCTTATTTTTGTTCTTTGATCACGATAAATAATAAAACTCTTTACAACTCTAAAAAACTTTCTTTCCATCAATGTTTCTTCTACTAAATCCTGTAATAATTCTACAGTAGGGAAATCATTTTGGCTTATCATAAGTTTTTGTGACACATCATCTACTAAACTTAAAATAAGATCATTATCATATTTCTCTCCTACTGAAATAAAAGCTTTTTTAATTGCATCAAATATTTTACTTGAATCAAAAGCTACAAGTTCACCATTTCTTTTTATTACATATTTCATATTTATCACCTTCTATTTAAAAGTATTACATATTCTTACATTTTTCTCAATTAATATACAAAAAAGAAGAAGAATTTTTTCTTCTTCTATAAAACCTTACCGATTTTTCTATCTTCAAACTCCTTTTTCAATCTTTTAAATGCAGCATATTCATCATAACCATCAATTTCTATAGTAATAATTGCTTTTTTAGGAATCCCTAATGATAAAACACCCATAACACTTTTCATATTTACTTTTTTATTATAGTTAAGATAAATATCACTTTGATACTCTTTTGCAACACCAACCAATTCAGATGCAGGGATTGCATATAATCCAACTGGATCAATAATTTCAATTCTTAATACTTTAGACATATATATTCCTCCATTCCTATCCATATTTCCTATTTATATGCTATGAATTAAAAAAAATTAAATTTTTTTCACTTTTTTGTTGATTTTGTATTTTTTATATGATATATTATATGAGCACTAGATAAGTGGCCTGTTGGAGAAACGGTTAACTCACATGCCTTTCACGCATGCATTCACGGGTTCGAATCCCGTACAGGTCACCATTTATTAGGGGCGTGGTTCAATGGTAGAGCATCGGTCTCCAAAACCGTGGACGCGGGTTCGATTCCTGCCGCCCCTGCCATCTATAAACTACCTTGATTATATCAAGGTTTTTTATTTTTTACAACTAATATACTGTTTTTAAAAAAATTGTCAAAAAAGGAATGAACTTTATATGTTCATTCCTTTTTTTTTATTTTTTAAACAATTCATCTAATAATCTTACTACACCTAATGCATCTTCTCTATAATAAGATGCACCAATCATTTCAGCTATATCTTCTGATAAAACTGCTCCTCCTACAGTAATAGGACAATCACATCCAAAGTCACGTAATGCCTGAATTGTCTTTTTCATTGATTCTACTGTTGAAGTCATTAATGCACTTAATCCAATAATATCAGGTTTATATTGTTTATATGCTTTGACTACATCTTCTACTTTCACATCTTTTCCTAAATCAATCACTTCATAACCATAACTTTCACATACAACTTTCACAATATTTTTACCTATATCATGAACATCTCCTTCTACTGTTGCAATCATCATTCTAGCGATTGATGCAGAAGAATTTGTAAATGATTGCTTAATGACATCAAAAGCTAGTTTTGTTGTTGAAGCAGATTGAATTAATTGTGGAAGAAAGACAATATGTTTTTCATAATCTTCCCCTACTTTATTTAATGAAGGGATAATCATATGATTTATAATATCCATAGGGCTATGATCTAATAGTAACTGTTTTGTTTTTTCTTTAATTTCATCTTTTAACCCTAATACAATCATATCTTCTAAAGATAAATCAGCAGTCTTATTCTTTTTTACATCTACATTAGATTGTTTAGAAATATAATTCTTACTTTCTTTATCAATATTCATTAATACATGATAAGCATCAATTGTATCCATTAATTCTTTATCTAACGGATTAATAATAGCCATATCTAATCCTGAATGCATTGCTAAAGATAAGAATGTTTTATTTAATAAAGGTCTATTAGGTAATCCAAATGAAACATTAGATACACCTAAAACAGTACGAACACCTAATTCTTCTTTTATAAGTTGAATTGCTTTTAATGTTTCTTTGACTTCTTTTTGTTGTGCAGAAGCAGTAAGTGTTAAAGCATCAATAATAATATCTTCTTTTCTAATTCCATATTCTTTTGCAGTATTGATAATCTTCTTAGCTATTTCTAATCGATCTTTTGCTAATAATGGAATACCATCTTCTAAAGTCAATCCAATCACAACACCACCATATTTTTTTACAATTGGAAATAATGCATGCATTATTTCATCTTTACCATTTACAGAGTTAATTAATGGTCTTCCATTATAATAACGACATGCTGTTTCTATAACTTCTAAAGATGAAGAATCAATAACTAAAGGAACAGATACAACTTCCGCTAGTAATTTCATTACATTTAACATGGCAACTTGTTCATCAATACCTGCAATTCCTGTATTTAAATCCAATATATGTGCGACTTCCTGCTGTTTTAATGCTTCTTTTACATATTCATCATATTGCTTATTGATTAATGCTTCTTTTAGTTTCTTTTTCCCTGTTGGATTCATTCTTTCACCACAGACAAGCAATGAATCATTAAAAGTTACAGTTTTGCAATATGACGATACTCTTGTTTTATATTCATTTTCAATAATATGCACATCTTTTATATTTAAATCACTTAATCCTCTAATATAATCTGGAGATGTTCCACAACATCCTCCTACAATACTTACACCATTTTCCATATAAGGTTTTATAGCTTGTACAAAATCATCTTTACTCATTGGATAATGTGTACATCCATCTTTTAAACATGGAAGTCCAGCATTAGGCTGAATCATCACAGGAATATGTGCATTTGATAATATTTCATCAATTATAGGCTTTAATTCAACAGGTCCTAAAGAACAGTTGACACCTAATACATCTACCCCTAAACTTTCAGCAACATTCACAAATGTAACTGGATCACTTCCTGTTAAAGTTCTTCCATGTGCTTCAAATGTCATTGTTGTAAAAAGTGGCAGATTACAGTTTTCTTTAACTGCAAGAATTCCTGCCTTTAATTCATATAAATCACTCATTGTTTCTAATAAAATGGCATCAACACTATCTTTTCCTATTTCTACAATACTTTTAAATATATCATAGGCTTCATCAAAACTTAATGATCCTGTCGGTTCTAATAATGCTCCTATTGGTCCTATATCTAAAACAACATAAACCTCTCTATCACACATTTCTTTAGCTTTTAAAGCATTATTAATTCCTGCAACAATCATTTCTTTATATGAATACTTGCATTCTTTCATTTTTATAGGATTACATCCAAATGTGTTGGTTGTAATAAAAGAAGCCCCTGCATCTAAATATCTCTTATGTATATCTACTATCAGATCACTTCTATCAATATTATAAGTTTCAGGAATATCACCTGCTTTTAATCCTGCATTTAAAAGCTGTGTTCCCATAGCTCCATCAAAAATAAGCATTTCTTTCCCTAATCTATCACGTAACATCTTCTTCCCTCATTTCTATAGACACAGTCCTTTATTTTCATACAGGACATACATGATTTTTGTGTTGTTATTCCTATTCCACATATGCCAAGAATTGACTTTAATGGTACAAATAACCCACCTTTATTTATACTTAAACCTAAATGTTTAAAAACATCCATATAACGATATAACTCTTTATTTAACTCAAGCGGGACATCACCATAACCTGGTGCAAATCGATATGTATGAATAAAAGGTAGTTTTGACTGATATTCATCTAAACATTCTTCTATATAAGCATTAGCCACTGCATCAAAAACAACAGCTTTAGCCATATTCACATATTCATAATATTTTATTCTTCTATCCACCTCAGTGCCTAATGTTCCTACAATAACCATACATTGGTCACAATCTTTAAAATAAAAATCTAAATCTTTTGAATTCAATACAAGATCTAATTCTTTTATTTTTAAAGGATGATGAGATAGATGAAAACATTGATAAATCACTTTAAAATAGGATAAATCAATGACTTCTTCTATACATTCATCAATAAGTGATTCAGTATATGAATCACTTATTGTCATATTTAAATAATGATATATCTTTGTTTTATTCATGATTCAATTCTTTTAAGACTGTAGGAATCTGATTAAATATCGCATGAGCAATTTCAGGTTTATTCATTGTATAAATATGTATTCCATCTACTCCATTTGTAATCAGATCAATAATTTGTCCTATCGCATAATTAATTCCTATTTCTTTCATTGCTTCTGGATAATGATAATAGGATTCTATCATTGTAGATAACTGATATGGAATAGAACATCCACACATCTTTGCAGTATATAATAATGATTTAGAATTTGTAATTGGCATAATGCCTGCAAGTATAGGAACATTGATTCCTCTTTTTCTTGCTTCTTTAACTAATCTATAATAATAATGATTATCAAAGAATATCTGAGTCACCAGATATTCTGCTCCTTCATCTACTTTCTTCTTTAAAGCAGCTAAATCATCTTCAAAACATGATGCTTCACTATGAACTTCAGGATAACAAGCACCAGATAAACAGAATGCATCATTATAATTGTCTTTAATAAAACGATTTAATTCACTTGCATAATGAAAATCTAACTGTTCAGGTCTATGTCCATCTTTAGGATAATCACCTCTTAGTGATAATATATTTTCAATATGGGCTTCTTTTAATTCATCACATATTGCAAGTATTTCTTCTTTATTAGAAGAAATACAAGTTAAATGTGCAACAGCTTCTATCCCATAATCATTTTTAATCTTTGATGCAATTTCTACTGTTTTCCCTTTTGTAGAACCACCTGCTCCATATGTCACACTAATAAAATCAGGATTAAGTTTTGATAATTCATCAATTGTATGATAAATAGAACTAATATCTCCTTCTTTATTTTTAGGTGGAAATATTTCAAAAGATATCGTTGATTTATGTTTTAATATTTCTGATATTTTCATACTTATACCTCAATTTCTTCATGTTCATCAGGTACAATAATAGTTCCTTTATAAACACTATATCCTTCCTCTAAATATAATTCTTTTTTATTGTTATGAGTATCTTCACTATGAAATAAAATCAGATTTGAAATATTCAGATCATTAAACTGTTTACATACTGATAATACTGTTGAATGATTTTTTTCATATGGTTTAAAAATATGTTCTTCCTTATCTAAACAAAATGCTTCATGCATAACATAATTAGCATTTATAAGTCTTGGATAAAGAGAACTATGACATGTTTCATCTCCTAAAAAAATCACTTTTTTATTATTCATAACTGTTTCAAATCCATATAAAAGATTCCCTCTGGCTTGTACATCAAAAAATTCTATATCAAGATCAATAATATTTTTATGCATACCATCTTCTAATTCATGAATAATCATATATCGATTTAATACTTCTATTCCTTTTTTAGGAAGCAGACAAGGCATAATTGTTTTAATATTATGTGCAACTTCTTTATTACAATAAATATTCAAATATCCATCATATAACTTATTTTTTATCAGTCCCATCATCGCTTTAAAAATCCAGAATAATCCCATAATATGGTCTGTATGTGTATGAGATATAAAGATATGATGTAAAGATAAAAGTGAAATATTATGCTTTTTAAGTCTTCTGATTATTTCTGCACTTCCTCCAGTATCAACTAATAAATATTGATTATTGTTCTCTATTACAAAACAAGTATTATATAAATCAAAAACAAAACCATGTCCTGTTCCTAAAAATGTTATTTTAGACATAATGATCATCTCCTTATTTTGTTATTATATCATAATATATTTTGCAATTAATATAAATTTCATATAAAATGGTTAGAATAAAGATGGAGGTGTATTATGAAAAATACTATTCTTGATTATGTTGAATTAAGAGGTGATTTATCACCTTTAACTCACCCATATAATGAAATTGATTATCTTATTTTTAGTGAACTAACATATATAGACTTTAATGAATTTTTAGATTTTAATAACCAGTTTCAATATACCTTAAAAGAAGCTTACGAATTATTTCTATCTAAAAATCTTGATATATCAAATAAAACATTTTTACGTATGTATACATTATTTTCTGTTGTAGCTTATGCTCCTAGATATCAGAATATAAAAATAGTCTATTATATAAATGATGTAAATAAAGAACTTATTAAACAGTTTTCTGTTTTAGGATTGTTATTAGAAAATCAGGTTCTTTCTATTCATTACAAAGGAACAGATGATTCTTTTATTGGATGGCATGAAGATTTTCTAATGTTGTGTGATGAAAGTATTCCTGCTCAAAAAAGTGCAGTAGAACATTTAAGAAAACTAAGTACATACCCTTATCAGTTATCTTTATTAGAAACTTTAAACAATCCTTATTTAGGAAATAGTTTATACATAAGATTTAAAAACTATTTTAAATATAAGAAAAATAGACCACTTATAGTAGCAGGACATTCTAAAGGTGGAAATCTAGCAATGTATGCAGGAATATTTATTGAAAAAGAAATACAAGATCGTATTATTCATGTTTATAATTACGATGGTCCTGGATTCTTAGATCATGTGGTAAATAGCAAAGAATATAATGACTTTGTTTCTCATATTACATCTTTTGTTCCTCATTATTCTTTATTTGGAATATTAATGAATCATAAAGAAAATAGAAAAGTTGTAAGAAGTGTTTATTCTCATTTAAAGCAGCACGACGGAATGTCTTGGGAGGTTTCTAGAGATGGATTTAAAGAAGATGAATTATCATTAGAAAGTCAGATTGTTGCTAAAAAGTTTGAAGATCTTTTAAATACATTAACTAAAGAAGAAAAACAATTATTTGT
>JAZLDV010000095.1:0-2225 GCA_045614925.1 Coprobacillaceae bacterium
TTACTGTATAAACTGTTGCATCATAAGTTACGTTATCTAAGATACCTTTTTCTTCATAAATTCTATATGTATATGTTCCTACTTCACTGTAATCAATTTTTTCAAATTCTACAATTCCGTTTTCATCTGCATATGCATAAACTTTATGACCTGTTTCAATATTTTCAAGTACGAATCTGAATTCATTTGCTTTTAATTTACGTCCAACTAATACTTTCTTAGCATCAAATTTAATGAATGCATCGATAATAGCTTCGTAAGTATTAACAAACTTCACTTCTTCGATTTCTTGATCATCTTGATAATATTTAATTTCACCATCTAAGTAACCACCTTTATCAGTTACAGTTACTACTACATCAAATACTGATTCATCATAAGTAATTCCTAAAGAATTTCCTTGTTCTTCTACAATTGAGTAATGGTAAGTACCAGACTCAGTATAAGTGATTCCATCAAATACAATCTTAGAATCTTTAACACCAACGATTAATTGTTCACCATTATCATCTAATACAACATTTCCTTCGTTATCTAATAATTTGAATGTAAATTCATTATCTTGAATATCTAAAGCATCTCTACCAATTAATTCTTTTACACCTTCGATAGCGATTGTTGTATCTTTATCTAATGTAAACGGATCAGGAGTATAAGTATTAACAAATTCAATACCTTCTACTTCAATCTCATCTTTTTCTAATGTTTGAGTTAATTCTAATTCACCAGTTTCCTGATTATGAGTTACACTGATATATACAACGAATCGTGCATCATCATAAGTATATCCTCTTAATTCATCATTAACTTCATAAACTACATAAGTATAATTTCCTGGTTTATCAAATTCAATTGAGTCAAATTGGAAATATCCGCTTGCATCATTTGTAACTTTTGTATTTTGTGGTAATACATCACCTGCAGGACTTTCGATTACGAATGTAAATTCGTTTTCTTCTAAGTCTTTATGAATACTTTGTAAAACTTTCATACCTGAAATTGTCGCTGACACTTTACCTGCATCATAGTTATTTACAAAGTCTGCCTTATTTGTTTTTACATCATTGATTGTCACTTCTGCATTTAATTGTGCATTTTCTTCATCATCAGTTACTACAACTTTAATTGTATAAACTGTATCATCATAGCTCATTCCTGGTAATGTTCCAGAAGTTTCCACTAATGTATATTCATAAGTTCCTGCAACACTAAATACAACTTGTGACTCTTCTAATGCTTCAAATACAACATTTCCAGAAGCATCATTTGTTCCAACTAATGTTCCATTGATTGGATCATTTGTATTGTTTTGTGATGGGATTAATTTGAATTCAAATTCATTTCCATTAATTTCATAATTAATACCATCTTTTGTTTCTACAACTTTATTAATATCTAAAGTAATAGTTGTTGGTTTTGTTGCATAAGTATTTTTGAATTCAGCTTTATCTGCAGTTTCTCCATCTTTTACATAAGATACTTCTGCATGTAAGATACCTTCTTCATCTCTAGTAACTTCAACTTTTACTTCTACTTCTTTACTATCATAAGTAATACCAGCAATACCATTATCTAATTCTTTAATAATATAATTGTAAGTTCCTTCTTCAGTAAATCTGATAGCTGTAAATGCAAAGTTTCCATCTTTATCATGTGTTACTTCACTTACTTGAGGAAGTGGTGCATCTTCTTTTGCTTCTACTGCAAATTTGAATTCACCTGCATTTAATTCACGTCCTTTTAATACTTTTAATCCTGCGAAGTTTACATCGATAGGATCTGGAGTAAAGACATTTGTGAATCGTAAGTCTTGATCATATCCAGTAATAACTGTATATAAGTGACCTTCTAAATCATCTTTAACTTCTACTTTAATTGTATATTCAGCATTGTCGTAAGCTACATTATGTAAACCTGTATCTTCTTCATATACTTTATAAGTATGAGTTCCAACTTCATCATATTCAATCTTATCAAATACTACCTTACCTTCTTCCTCAGCATAAGCTTCTAATTTTTCATGAGTTTCTGTATTTTCTAAGATAAATTTAAATTCATTTGCTTTTAATTTACGTCCTTGTAAAGTTTTAATAGCTTCAAACTGTGCAGATGTTCCTACAACTGGTGCATAAGTATTAACGAATGTTACTGTATCAACAGCTTCACCGTTTTTACTGTAAGCAATTGTTCCATCTAAGTATCCACCTTTATCAGTAACTGTTACA
>JAZLDV010000096.1:0-3107 GCA_045614925.1 Coprobacillaceae bacterium
GGTGATAGATCTACACTATCTGCAGTTTCATTTCCAAATTCATCAATGTAAATATCATCAACGAACATATAATTATGTGTTTTCTTCCCCGTTTTTTTACCTTCAAATACAAAGCCTTTTTTAAAGTTTATGATGTTATCATCTAAACAATCTGCTGCAGATTTTGGTACACCAGCAACTGTTATGTGCAGCTTGCCATCTTCTTTACATCTGCCGCAATAGCGTTTTGCACCCATGTACTTAAATTCACTATATTTGTCCTCTAAGCTAGTTTCAGCTACACCTAGCCAATAATCCTTATCTTTAAAGTGTACGGCCTTAAATCCAGCTTTTTCGTTCATTTTGCGGTATTTATAGTTAAGCTTCTTTACAAGTTTTTTATTCCATCCAATACCATAAACTGAATCTGTATCAGAATATAGCCATAGCTTGCAGCAACTACCTAATTCAAATAGATGTTCTAAGGCATAGCTTGTAGTCCAAACACCCCACTGATAAGGAAGGAATACAGAACGTTTTTTAATGTTCTTTAGATATACTTCTTCAGGTGGTATAGATTCATCCAGTTTATACATACCATCATGATATTCTATTTCAATCCCATCTTTTTCTACTATTTCATCCTCAAAGATTTCAATAAACATTAACTTATCCTGACGCTGGACTGTTAAACCAAAACCGGCATTTAATTTACCTTTTTGTATCTGATACCTGATCATGTCAATGCCTTTCAAATTCGTTTTATCTATAAAGAGCTTATAAAGATGATTTCTAAACCAGTCAGGTAAATAACCCTTTATTGCAGTCTTTACATTAAAAATAACTGAGTGTTCTTTATCCCAGGTATAATATTTATCAATGAGTTTATAGTCAATTTCATTAGTGTTCAGCTCTAAAAATTGTGCTGCTATGATACGTCCATTATCAGTTACATCATTAATAGTTTTACATTTAGAAAATTGTAAAACTGGCATTGGGAAATTCTCGTCTTTTAGCTTAATATCCGCAAAACGTGCAGTGAACATAAAAGCATGATTTTCACTATTGCGGATTATATAATCTCCATCTATTTGCTTATTAAGTGGCTTAAACTTAGTAATTGGATACTTGCAGCATAGTAGACAAAATATATAAGAGCTTGCAAAATCATAACCCTGGACATCCTTTAGTAAATTACTTTCCAAGTACTCTTTATTTCCATGTACGAAACCACCATGAAACATTGAAACCAGGAATTGATATTCTTCAAATGTGGGTACAATCTTATTAAATAGTACTTTTGCCTTATTATCTGAAGCCAGTTTTTTTAGTTCATCTCTTAAAATACCGGTTGCAGTATATGGCATATTTCCAAGCTTTTTATGTAGTTGCTTCTTTAGCGCATCTATACATTGTGTGCCTGATAATGTATCAAATTCTGCATAAGTTAGCTCCTGATCAGATATATAACTATCCTGATTTCTTAGTTTTTCATAATCCCAGCTGCCTACTTGTTTCTGAGCTTCTACACCTAAATCATTAGCCCACTTTTCAAGTTTACGCTGGGCTAGTATCAAAGCATCTTTTAAAATTAAGCCGTTTTCAAACTTAATTTGAATAGGATAGTGACTTTTTACATTTAATTGTTCAACTGGATAGCCAAACTCCCTGAAGAAGAACTTTCTAAGAAATGTATAATCATAGGTAAGATTGAATATATAAAAGATGGTATATTTGCCTTTTAAGGCTTCTAATATCATTTTTATACATTCTATCAGCTCACTAGGTTTACGGCCGTATAAAGTACATATATCAATGTCAAATAGCCTTATGGATAATGTCCATATTACAACATGGTTATCATAGGGTTTATAAACCTTTTCAATGTACTTTTTACCTGATAATCTATCAATGTGTTCTACATCTTCATACTGATCAACACGCTTTTTTGATGTTTCCGTGTCAATCATCATTGTTAGATCATTATAAGTTTCATTCCCCCAGGAGTTATACTTGCGAACTACTGCATTTTGTAGTATTTTGTAGTTGAAATCTTTATAAAAAAACCTTTGATATTGCCAGTTGTCTTTCAGATAGCTGGCTCTATTAAATTCTTCTAATTTAATTGTGTCCTTCAATCTTACTCACTCTCCACTGGAAATAGTTTATCCCACTCTATATCAGTCTTTACAAAGTCAACCAATGTATCAGAATCGACTTCATCCAGGCCTTTAATTTGATGATTTGATAGTTTTTCTTCAAATTGTTCTTTACTAATATTTTGATTATTGTATAAAGCTTTAAGCATTATAATAGCCCTGGTACTATCAAAATCTTTCTTTAGATCCTCAAAACCAGCAGCCTTTAAAAATTGCCCCATTTGCTGCCATGTATAATTAGATCCAAATTTTTCATTAAGGCTGGCAGCGTTTTTTTCATATATATCCACAATACCAGCCTTAGTTGAAGATGTGGCCGCTAAAAACTTTTCAAGTGATCTTTTTGTCTTTTCTAATTGATGTGTGTTTTTAGGTATATTAAAGCGTTTATATTCCTCTCCCCTTAAAGCTCTAATATCACGCATAGCATTGTAATATGCAAAATCTTTTACACCTTCAAAACCCTCTTTTTTAGATAGCGTTTCTAAATTTAAAAGCTTCATATTGGCTTCTTGCAGCATAGGCTTCACTTCATTTTCAAGTTGCAGCCTATATTGCGATTTTTTCTGTTTGGCCATCACTCAACCCCCCGATTATAAATGTACGCAATATTTCAGATCTTGTTCTTTTTTCAAGTTCAGCAAGTTCATCAATTTTGTGCACTTGTTCTTCTGATAGCCTCACCTGGATAATATGTGATTTGTCTTTTGTGTATTTCATATATACATCACCTTCCTTTCAATACAATAGTATAGTTGTTTTGTATTACAAAATCTATATTAATCTACAGATTGATTTTAATTTTATTAACAATTTATCCGCATTCACATATACGTTATAATTTGTTATCGTATTTACGTTATCGCATATACGTTATAAATTAATATCGTATATACGATACTGTTCACATTATTCCACATCTGTCCCCATGTGTCCGTTAATTCTCATGTTGCAGGTTTTGGGGGGAAT
>JAZLDV010000097.1:0-2324 GCA_045614925.1 Coprobacillaceae bacterium
TTTAGCATTTTCTACTTTATTAACAAATCCAGCATCTAATGCTTTTATAGCAGCTGCTAATTGTGCTGTATATTCAACATCAATTGTTGATGTTGATGGTTCAAATCCTTTAGTTTGGATTGCTTGTGATAATACTAAGATTTCATAAGTTCCATTTTTATTTCCATCTACTGCTTCTACATCTTCATTTGTTGCAGCTGCATCCATATAAACTTGAATCAAGCTTGGTTGTGTTGTTGCACCAGGAGTTAAAATTCCATCATATGTTGCACATACAACTACATATGTACTTTGTGTATTTGTTTTGCTGTCTGTAATAGACACACCATCTTTTACTAATTCAAACTTCCAGTTAGTCTGATTGATATTTGCTTTTACAACTTCTTTAAGCTCAGCTAATGTTAAGCTTCCTTGTTCAAATGCAAATAATGTACGAACATATGCATCTGATTTACCAGTATTTTGTACTGTTACAATTTTATCTACAACATTATTCATATTATAGAAACCATTTGCATCTTTTTCTACTGTTCCTACAGCTGGATATAATGGTTTATCATCCTCAAAATCTTCTAAACCACTTTGACCTCTTTGTTGTTCAATCTGGTCAATTTGTACGTTACCTAGAGTCATAACGTTTACGTCTTCATCTGTATCTGTTAAATAAGCAATTGTTCCAGCCACAGCTAAGCATGTTACCATTGCTAAAGATAAAAGATAAATGACTACATTTTTAATCTTTTTCATATTATTTTCCCCTTTCATTATAAAAATTAAAAAATCTCACACATTAATTGTACCCCCTTTCACATATTTTTGTCAAATGCATTTTGTAACTATTTGTATGTTTTTATAATATTATGTAATTATTATTCATAATATTAACTGATTTCAAATTTTTATAAAAAAATAAGGATTGCAGATAGCAATCCTTATCATAATTTTAACATTTTTATAGTTTATTTATTGTTGTAAACTACTGTTACACCATCATGAGTAGCATTTCCGTAAACACCTTGTGCTCCACCATATAATTGGTCGAATGTACATTCAATAAAATGATCTTCACCATCATTATGAACATGGTTATCATCTACAACCGAATTTCCATTTGCATCTGTAGGGTGTCCATATCTTGGATTAGAATAAGCACTATTAGAAATACCTGCTTGAACTCTTACATATGGCCAGCTTGTACCAGCAAATTCACAATATGTATAGTTTGCCCAGTTTCCATAAATAACTTTTACATTTTCACAAGTTAATTGTGGACATACTGCTACTGTTCTACCATCTACAGTTTCTGTTTTCCCTGAGTTACCAACTAACATACCAGCTCTTCTATATGCGTACCATTGATAAGAAGAAGTTACATCATTATATGCATCAATTCTACAAGAAACTTGAGTGTCTTTCACTAAAATTTTAGCACTTCCTCCAGCTCCACCAATAAGTCCACCAGTTGAATTATCAAAGTCTCCCCATTGAGCTGCAACTGTAGTTGTTTCATCTACATTACAATTTTTTATTGTAATTTCTCCAGAAGCCCAACCTACAATACCACCTGCATAATATTGATAATCTGCAATTTGAGAATTTTTAACAACAATATTTTCAAAAACTGAATCTTGTGCCACTGCAGCAACAATACCACAAAGTCCAGATTCACCAGAAATGCTTGCTCCATCAACAATTAAATTTTTTACAGTTGCATTTTCAACTGCAGCAAACAATCCCATTCCACAATCTGAATAATAATAACCATTATCTAATGCCCAAGTATTTTGATTTAAATTTTTAATTGTATGATTTTGTCCATCAAAAACACCTTTAAAGATTTCATCATGTCTATACGATCCAATAGGGTCAAAACATTCTGATTCAGTAGTTCCATCAGGAACATATTTTAAATCTACATCTTTATCTAATTTAATTGTTTTACCTTCAAAAGTATTTCCACCTTCAACTAATTCAGCAAGTCCTGCTAATTGCTCAGCAGAAGCTAATGTGAATTCTGTATCTGTTTCATTATACCAAGATGTATCAGCTGTTCCATTCCATACAGCAGGACCATCATTAGTTAATACACCTTCAAACCAAGGTTTAGCATTTTCCACTTTATTAACAAATCCAGCATCTAATGCTTTTATAGCAGCAGCTAATTGTGCTGTATATTCAACATCAATTGTTGATGTTGATGGTTCAAAACCTTTAGTTTGGATTGCTTGTGATAATACTAAGATTTCATAAGTTCCATTTTTATTTCCATCTACTGCTTCTACATCTTCATTTGTTGCAGCTGCATCCATATAAACTTGAATCAA